>CACODD010000004.1 GCA_902625895.1 uncultured Alphaproteobacteria bacterium | reverse complement strand
GATCGTTTAATAGTAAGTTTGAAGCCCCACTTGAGTAGGAACCAACATTCTCAGAATTTGAATGAATGTTATTTGATACCGTTAATGTTTCTCCGCCTTGTAAACCAGAAATTGATATTATTGAATCGTCAAAAGTTTGTGTTCCGTCATATTGACGTGTCGCAGATATGGACAATGGAGCCTTAGTAACATCGAACGTATGGGTTCCGCCTGTGAAGGTATAATTTGAGGCGAGGTGAGTAGGGTTCGCACCATCATTAAGTGTTAAAGTATTAAGTGTAATTGTCTTACCAGCACCTACATTTTTATCAGCAATTGTACCCTGACCAGTCAAAGATATTGACTCACCACCAACAAGTCCACCAATACTTAAATTGGTTGGCAAAGTAGTGGTTGTTGCGTTGTAAGTACGAGTACCAGTAATCGAAATTGGTTTTTGGTTAATCGTTAATAAATGCGTGCCGCCAGACAATATGACGGAACGACGACAGCAGCGGGATCAACCTTGAGTAGCTTTGATGCATTGCAAGGTGGAGAGACCTTAACCATGACAGGTTCGGGAACGGCAGCGAGTGCAAATGTTGCCAATGGAATAGCGATGAGTAGTAATGGAACACTGGCATTGGCTGACGGAACAGGTCTTGCGTCAAATTATAGTTTAAACTCGACGGTGATTAACATTGCACAACGAGTACTGAACTCATCAGGATCGAAGACGTATGATGCGAACACGGATGCTTTAGCTGGAGCGATAACATTAAGCAACCTTGTATCAGGTGAAGCGTTGAATCATTCTGGAACAGCCACGATTAGTTCAGCGAATGCGGGTAGTTATACGATAACAAACTTATCTGGGATTAGTATCGCTGACGGGAGTGGAGGAACAGCTTCTAACTATACGCTTACGGGTGGTACGCATAACTTTACGGTAAATAGACGTGCAGTGAGTGTAAGCGGCACCCGTTTATATGATGCCACAACAAATGCGGTAGCATCAGACTTATCAACGCATGCTAACTTAGTGGGATCAGAAACACTTAACTTAAGTGGAACCGGAACGATTGCGAGTAAGAATGTTGGATCTAACAAAACAGTATCGGTAGGAACACTCGCATTAGCGGATGGATCGAATGGAGGCTTAGCGGCTAACTATACTCTTAGTGGAGGAACGCATCAGTTAACTGTGAATAAGGCTCCTATATCACTAACAGGATCACGCCAATACGACGGAACTCAAGACGTCAGGAATTCTGAATTTTCACTTTCAGGATTACAAGGAGGAGAAGACTTAACAACCTCAGGATTGGGAAGTGTTGTAAGTAAAAATATTGGAAATGGTAAAACAGTAAATACATCAGGTCTGACCCTTGAGAATGGACAAACTGGAACAGCAGGTTTAGCATCTAACTACACATTTAGTGGAGGAACACAAACCTTTAATATTATCGAAAGAGTATTAAACATGTCTGCAAGCAGGGATTATAATACTTTAAAAACAGTTTCATCCGGAATAATAACTCTGTCAAATTTAGTTGGAAGTGAGACTTTAGCACTTTCTGGTAATGGATCGGTATCAGACGAGAATGTTGGTGCCAATAAAACAATAGGTGTAGATACACTAAGTCTAGCTGACGGGTCTAATGGAGGAATAGCCTCTAATTACACATTGGCTGGTGGAACGCATTTACTGACTATAAATAAAGCTGTAATTTCAATCACGGGTACGCGACAATACGATGGTTCAACAAACGCCCTTCCGGCTGACTTATCATTGAATAACATTCAAGGAGGAGAAAATTTAACATTAACTGGTAATGGAACTATAAGTGACAAAAATGTCGCAAATGGAAAAACATTAGATGTATCTGGTTTGACCTTAGGAAACGGATCAGGAGGGACGCCTGGCTTATCGTCTAATTATAAATTAGATGGAGGAACACATACGTTCAATATAACAAAAAAGGACATAACATTTTCAGGGTCTCGAGTTTATGATGGCACTACAACGGTAAGCTCATCTGATTTGGTCACCAACGATACTGCAAGTGGAGAAACACTTGCATTTTCGGGAAGCGGAACAGTTTCATCGGCTAATGTACAAAACAACCAATCTATAACGTTAGGATCTATTGCAATAGCCGACGGTTCTGGCGGTGGATTAGCGAGCAACTATAATTTGACAATAGGGACATTTGACATAAGTCAAAAGTGGGTAAGTGTGGGAGGTCAAAAAATTTATGATGCCACTACCACAGTTAGTAGCTCAGATTTAGATGTTACTGGAGAAGTTACAGGTGAATCAATTTCAATCACAGGAACAGGTTCAGTAACTGATAAAAATGTCGGATCTGGTAAAACAATAAACATATCTGGTCTATCCCTTTCCGACGGTTCACATTCTGCATCTAACTATACAATTGGAACAACAAGCTTTGCTATAACCCGTCGCAATCTAAGTATAAGTGGAGAGAAAGTTTATGATGGAACGGGAACGGTTTTAGCCAGCCAAATTGATACAGTTAACACGGCCGGCGGTGAAACACTTACAATTAGTGGAGAGGGAAGTGTTTCGCTACCATCGGTTGGAACTAATAAATCTATCACTCTTAATACATTGGGAATATCTGACGGAACCAACGGAACTATCGGCTTGGCCTCTAATTACACTCTGGATTCCGGATCATTTGATATTACCACAAAGCCAATAACACTCTCGGGTTCAAGACAATACGATGGCACAACCAATGTTGCAAGCTCTGACTTAACGTTAATTGGTGAGGTTTCAGGAGAGTCTTTATCAATTGCAGGAACAGGTTCAGTAACTGATAAGAATGTAGGCGCTGGAAAAACAATAAATACAACTGGCCTGAGTTTGGCGGACAACACTTCAAATGCCTCTAACTATTCTTTAAGTACAGGGACATTTACAATCAATAATAAAATATTAAGTATTTCTGGAACAAGAGCCTATGACGGATCAACTACAGTCTCTTCTGGAAATATTAGTTTGAACGGCCTTATAGGGTCAGAGACTTTAAATAAATCTGGCTCGGTTTCGACCTCTTTACCAAATGCTTCAACTTATGGATCAGCGTCAATTAATACGACTGCGCTATTGCTTTCAGATGGGAGTAACGGAGGAATAATTTCAAACTATACACTCTTAGGGGGATCCCACAGTATAACAATTAGCAAAAAATCTATAGGAGTTGTTGGATCAAAAGTTTATGACGGAAACACATCAGTATCATCATCAAATTTATCATTAACAGGACTCATAGGTTCTGAAACACTTAACTTGTCTGGATCCGGAACTATTACTTCTAGTGCCGTTGGTGATAACAAGAGTGTAACAGATGTAAACTTCACTTTATCTGATAACAGCGGTGCCGCTGCTAATTATACTTTAAATGGAACTCTTGAAATTAATGTTACACAACGTCCAGTTGTGGTAGATGGAAGTAAGGTTTATGATGGAAATACAACAGTAGATGGTTCCAACTTGACAACTTTTTCAAATTTAGTTGGTTCTGAAACGCTATCTGTTTCAGGAAGTGGTTCTGTAAGTTCTACGAATGTTGGTGCAGGCAAAACAGTTACACTTGGAACTTTAGCTCTCGCGAATGGAACCGGAAGTGCCAGTAACTATAGCATTTCGAGTGCAAATTTCGATATAACTCAAAGACCATTAACACTTGTTGGTTCAAAAATTTACGACGGTAATACAACGATTCATGGCAGTCAAATTACAACATTCACCAATATAGTAGGATCTGAAACATTATCTGTTGCTGGATCTGGAACTGTTTCGTCAGCAAATGTAGGAAATGCTAAAACTTTGTCGACTTCGGGGCTTTCATTAGTTGACAATTCTGGACAAGCAAGTAACTATTCGATAGCTTCAGGAAGCTCTAATATTACGCAACGTCCATTAAATTTATCTGGTTCAAGAGCTTATGATTCAACAAGGACAGCTTCTGGATCAGATCTAAGTTTTACAAATATTGTTTCTGGAGAGACACTAGGGTTAACAGGAAGCGGCGTATTGGATTCTCCAGCCGCTGGTAGCCGGACTATTGTGAATACAAACACATTGGCAATATCAGATGGTTCTGGAATAGCATCTAACTATACTTTAACAAATGGAACGCTAACTATGACAATTGTTCCAAGATCAACAACAGTTTCAGGAACAAAAACCTATGACGGGACAACAAATGTAGCGTCAAGCAACCTTACAAGCTTTTCGAATCTGGCTGGATCGGATACATTATCACTGTCAGGAACTGGTACAATATCTTCTGCTGACGCTGGAACTGGAAAAACAGTAAATACATCAGGCCTAACAATAGACAATAGTTCAGGTGTTGGTACAAACTACACATTATCCTCTGCCACCGTAAATGTTACAGAACGTGTGATTGGTTTAAGTGGGGTAAGAGCCTTTGACGGGACTAACAATGCTTCAAGCGCAGATTTAAGTATAAGCAACATAGTAAGTGGCGAAAGTTTAACACTATCTGGTTCAGGTACTTTACCAAATGCAACAGTTGAAATGAATAAAGCAATTACCCTTGGAAGTCTATCTATTTCGGATGGTTCTGGAGGAAAGTCTTCAAATTATACATTAACAGGGGGATCTCACACATTAGATATATCTCAATTATCTGTGAATGTTTCTGGAAGCAGGCAATATGATGGCACAAAAACTGTTAATAGTTCTGATCTTAATTTAACCAATTTAGTTAGTGGAGAAACTGTAAGTTTGACGGGAGCCGGCACAGTTGCAGATGAAAATGTTGGCGCTAATAAAACTGTGACTGCAGGATCCCTTGCTCTTACTGGCCCTGGTGCAGGGAACTATACCTTGAGTAATTTCACCACAACATTTGAAATTACTCCGAGGATACTGAATTCTTCAGGCACAAGAATTTACGATGGATCAATAACTGCAAATGCTTCAGATTTATCTTTATCAAACTTAGTTGGTTCTGAAACTTTAAATTTATCTGGTTCTGGAACTTTGTTGTCAGCTGCAGTTGGTAATTCAAAAAATGTAGCTAAAAATACACTTTCTTTATCAGATAACTCAGGGTCAGCAAGTAACTATACTCTTGATGGAGGCACTCATTTGATGAATGTCACTCAAAGACCTATAACTCTTGTCGCAAGTAGAGAATATGATGGATCAAATATTTTGGACGGTGCTAGTGTTTCAACAACATTCACTTACAGTAATCTAGTAGGTTCCGAAATTCTATCACAAACAGGAACAGGAACAGTTTCAAATAAGAATGTTGGTTCAGGAAAAGCCGTAACAGTCACAAACCTAAGTCTCCTTGATGGTTCAGGTGCTGCTAGTAATTATAACTTAACTTCGAGTACACTTACTGTAACAGCTCGTCCATTAAGTTTATCAGGTTCACGAGTATATGACTCAACAACTTCGGTGGCAGCATCTGATTTATCAACCATGACTAATTTGGTTGGTTCTGAAACAATTATCCTTTCAGGAAATGGAGTTATAGGTAATAAAAATGTTGCAGATTCGATAGCACTTACAAATGTTAGTGGACTGTCGTTGGGCAATGGGTCAAATGGTGGGTTAGCATCAAACTACACATTATCTGGAGGAACACACACAGTTAATGTTACTAAAAGACCTATTACAATTTCAGGTTCAAAAACCTATGATGGATCAACCACTGTGCAAAACTCATCTATTTCAACTATCAGTAATAGAGCCGGTGGTGAAACTCTGAATCTAAATGGATCTGGGACTGTTGATTCTGCTGCAGTTGGAACAAATAAGACTATATCATTGGGTTCACTAGCACTAACAGATAATTCCGGGTTAGCTTCCAACTATGAATTATCATCAGGGTCTTTTGATATTAATGTGAGAGATGTAAATTTTGTGGGTACTAGACACTATGATGGAACAACAGATGCAAATACTTCAAACTTCACCTCAACTTTCAGCAATTTGGTAAGTGGGGAAAATTTAAATCTAACAGGATCTGGAAGTGTTGCTTCTAAAAATGTAGCGTCTGGGCAGTCAATATCGCTTGGAAGCATAGCATTAGCAAGTGGAACTGCAGCTTCAAGTAATTATAATTTAACCTCTGCAACTTTAGATATTACGAAACGTCCATTAGATTTAACTGGTTCAAGAATCTACGATTCTTCTGCTACTGCCGCCGCATCTGACTTAACAACAATCAATAATTTGGTTGGTTCGGAAACAATTGGATTATCAGGAAATGGTGACTTAGGAAATGCTAACGTTGGAGATTTAAAAACGTTAACAAATGTAACTGGCATTACAATTAGTAATGGAACTAATGGAGGTTTAGCTGCTAATTATACATTGTCAGGTGGAACACAAACCATGAGTGTAACAAAAAGACCAATAACAATTAGTGGCTCAAGATTTTATGATGGAACAACAACTGTAAATGGTTCAGATATTTCAATTTTTAATAATACCTCTGCTGGAGAGACCCTTGGAATCACAGGTTCAGGAAGTGTCTCTACCGCAATTTCTGGGACTGGAAAAACAATTGTACTTGGAACACTTCAATTGCAGGATGGAACGGGGTTAGCGTCGAATTATTCATTATCAAGTGGAACATTCGCAATAAACTCGCGTCAGTTGAATGTTACAGGCTCTAGAGTGTATGATAATACAACAACTGTGAATGGTTCTGACCTAGCTATAACAACCGGAGTGGGTTCTGAAATCATCACACTATCCGGTCAAGGCAGTGTAGTCGATGCTAACGTTGGAAGTAATAAATCAGTTACTCAGAACACACTGAATCTTGTTAGCGCAAATGGAAGTGCTACTAACTACTCCATGGGAACAATTTCTTTAAGTATTACAAAACGTCCCGTTGATCTAAGTATCGAAAAAATTTATGACGGAACTTTAGATGCACCTGCTTCAGGTCTACAATCTAATGGAATCTCTAATACTGTAGGGGGACAGACATTAACACTGAGTGGAAATGGTCAAATGCAAAATAAAAATGTAGGAGTAGGAAAAAACATTACAAGTATTGGAACTCTTGCATTAGGAAACGGAAGTGGATCTGCCTCGAATTATACTTTAGATGGCGGCAACCATTCAATTGACGTAACAGCACGTACAACATCAGCCTCTGGTAGTAGATTTTACGATGGGACAAATATTGTAAATGGTAACATATTTGATTCTTTCACCAATACTGTTGGTTCCGACACAATAACTATTTCTGGTTCAGGTACAATTGGGTCTCCTGGGGTTGGATCAAAGTCTGTTAATATTGGATCATTAACTTCAGCTCATCCAAATTATACAATAACAGGGGCTTCTATGAATGTAACAAAAAGACCAGTTAGTCTCTTTGGCTCTCGTGTTGCTGTGGAAAACCCATCTTTGATCGTTCTAGCTGAAGAATTATTTATCACAGCAGCTAATAATGAGTCGTTAACTTTAATTGGACAAGGTAGTATTCAAAGTAATATTCCAGGAAGCACTCAAAATATTTCTTTGGGCACTTTATCTTTTAGCGATGGAACCGGATCAGCTTCAAACTATACATTTTCTGGTGGAAGTTTCTTGTTGACCTTAAAACATAAATTAACCTTTACTCAAAGAGTAAGAGAAATTTTAAATAAAGGACGTTCAGGTAAAAACTTGATTCTTTTGCCTACAAAAACCTCACACAGAAGTGTGCCAGCTGTAGCAGAGAAAATCAGTATTTCTACTCCAGATCAATCAATAACAGTTGCTCCTTGTGTTTTAAGAAATGGACTGTGTAACTAAAATTTAAAAGTTCACGGGGTTTGAATGTTTTCATTACTTAATTCAAAAAAGATTAGATCATGGTGTTTATTTGATTTTGGAATTTCGAGTTACCCAACTTTAATTCTTACTTTTTTCTATGGAGCCTTTTACGCAAAAACAATTTCTTCTGATCCAAATGTGGGAACAAGTCTTTGGGGGTTTGCTTTGTCTGCAGCAAGCATACTGTGTTTTTTATTATTATCTTTCATTCTTATAAGCGGGAGAAATTTCTTTCGAAATATTAAAATTGGCTTCTTTAAGTTTTTTTTCTATTTAATGATTTTTTTTACTTTTGGACTGTTCTTTTTTGACAAGGGATCAAATCAATTCCTTCCGCTTATATTTATTTTAATTAGTTTTGTTTCGTTTGAAATAGTAAATTTGTTTTATAATCTCTCATTGTCCAAAATTAGAAAAAATAATATTGCAGGAGCATTATCAAACTTGGGTTGGGCATTTGGGTATTTAGGTGGATTGGCATCGTTGTTTCTAGTATTCATTTTATTAAAGTTCTCTAATGAAAGTTTTAAAATTTTTAATATTAAGGTATTTTTATTAATTGGTCCGTTTGTTGCAATATGGTCGGCGTTATTTGGTTTTTCGTTATTTAACGTTATGAAAGAGGTTCATTTTAAATCACCAAATATTTTAGAATTGATTAAAAACATTAGATCTAGAGGTGTATCTAATTTCTTAATTAGCTATTTTTTTTTTAACAATGCGGTAGTTTCTATTTTTGCATTTGCTAGCATGATTGCAGCATTTATCTTTGGACTCTCTGAATCTGAAATCTTATTCCTAGGGGTTTCGATTAATTTTTTTGGAATAATTGGTTGTTTAGTTATTGGTAATGTTGAGGACAAAATTGGATCACTTAATGCTGTGAAAATTTGTATTTCAGGGTTATTAATTTTAACACTAATTCTTTGTTTCGTTGAAAGTTATTATAGCTTTTGGGTGATTGCCCTCTTGGTTGGTTTTTTTATTGGACCAATTCAGGCTTCAAGTAGAAGTTTTTTGGTGCAAAAGATAAAAGCCCAAAATCAGTTGGCAGCTTTTAGTTTGTATTCAATGTTTGGAAATTTGTGTTCAATACTGGGCCCATTTTTAGTAGGACTTACAATACAACATACCGATTCAATAAGATTTGGAATAATAGTAATTCCGATTTTTTTATTTTTATCACTGATTCCATTTTTAAAATTATATTTTAGATTTAATGTTTAAAGTGTCTAATCCCTGTTAAAACCAAAGAAATTTTATTTTTATTTGCAACATCTATTACCTCTTTGTCATTTTTCGAGCCACCAGGTTGAATTATGCCTTTGATATTATTTTTTGAGCATAATTTAACAATATCAGAGAAAGGAAAAAAACCGTCTGATGCAAGAACTGGATTATATTTTTTTAAATTAGATTTCATCTGTTTTATAGCTTGTTTTGCAGCTTCAAGACGGTTCATTTGGCCTACACCAATACCAACAGTTGCCTGATTTTGAGCTAAAACAATAGCATTAGAATTTAGGTATTTTGCAATTATAAAACTAAAAATCATATCTTTTTTATCTTTATCAGTAGGCGTAATTTTGGTTTTAATTGCTAAATCTTTTTTACTAATAATTTTATTATCTTTATTTTGTAGAAGTAAAAAATTTCTAGTTGTTTTTAAATGAACGGAAGTTTTTCTATTGGTTGCATTATATTGAATTAAAATAAGGTTCTTTTTTTTACAAAGTATATTTTTGGACTCCAATGAAAAATCTGGAGCAATCACAACCTCAATAAATAAGTTTTTAATTTTTTTGGCAGTTTGTGAAGCGAGCTTTTTGTTAAATGCTACTATCCCTCCAAACGCGCTAATTTTGTCACAATTAAGCGCTTTATCAAACGCTATATGTTGTTTTTTATCTAAAGCCACTCCACAGGGATTTCCGTGTTTTAAGATTACACATGAAGATTCTTGGAATTGTTGGGCTAACTCCATTGCAACTTCTAAATCATAAATGTTATTAAAAGATAAATCTTTTCCAGAAACTTTAATCAAGGGATTTTCATTTAAGTTAAATAACGCAGCTTTTTGATGAGGATTTTCACCGTATCTAAGTTGAGAAATCTTATTAAAAATTAATGAAATTTTTTCATTACAAAAATTCGGGTTGTCCTTGTTAAACCAATTTGAAATTACTCCGTCGTAATAAGATGTCTTTTCAAATGCAACTATTGCACAGAGTTCTCTAAAACTTTTAGGTATCTGGTTATGATTTTTATAAACAATTTCTAAAAAAGAATTATATTGGTTTGGATCAGTGAGGACAGTTACATTGTCATAATTTTTTGCTGCGCCTCTGATTAATGTAGGTCCACCGATGTCAATATTTTCTATACATTTTTGTTTTCCTGACTTTTGATCGTTCACCACTTTTTCAAATGGATACAAATTCACTACAACTAAATCAATATAAGGTGTGTTTATTTTTTTTAATTCTTTAATATGATTTTTATCTTTTTTTTTTGCTAATATTCCTGAGTGGATTTTTGGGTGGAGAGACTTTACTCGTCCATCTAAAATTTCGCTAAAATTTGTAAATTCTGAAATTTCAATAATTTTTAATTTTGCACTATAATTTTTTAAAAAGCGTGCAGTACCACCAGTGCTTAAAACTTCAATTTTGTACTTTATAAAATAGTCTGCTAAAAGACTCAAACAACTTTTATCATGTACAGAAACAATTGCTCTTTTAATCTCTATTTTTGTCATTTTTTTTTATATTCAGGAAGCATTTTTTCAAAAATTTCTAAATAGTTTTTATTCCTTCTGTTTGTTATAAGCTTAACTAATTTTTCGAAATCGGAATTTTTCGGAGAAAAGAGTTTACTTGTTGTTGATAAAATGCCTTTGATGTTAGTCTTATTAATTTGTTCACTTTTAAAAAAAAGTTCTTCATTTATTTTTTCACCTTTCCTTAATCCAGTAAATTTAATTTTAATATTTTTTTCATCTGCTCCTGATAGTATTATCATTTTTTTTGCAAGGTCTTTGATATAAATTGGGTCACCCATCTCTAGTATAAAGATTTCTCCATTGTCTGATATCTGAAGTTGCGAAGAAATTAATACTAGTTCAACAGCCTCTCTAATAGTCATGAAAAATCTTCTAATTTTTGGATGTGTAATTTTTACTGGACCGCCTTCACTTATTTGTTTTTCAAAAACTGGAACAACGGAACCTGTTGAACCTAGAACATTGCCAAATCGAACGATTGTAAAAAGTGTTACCTTCTCTTTAGAAGCAATTTTTTGAATATATTTTTCACAAAGTCTCTTAGATGCACCCATTATATTTGAGGGATTTACAGCTTTATCGGTGGAAATAAAAACCATTTTTTTTATTTTTAAAAATTTGCAAAGCTGACAAAGTTTTACGGTTGCTAAAAAATTTGTGTGAAGAGCTTCTAAGGGATCCGTTTCAACAAATGTAATGTGCTTTAATGCGGCTGTGTGGAAAATATAGTCAGGTTTGAATTTTCTAAGTATCTCCTCCATTTTACTAAAATCTTTTATATCCGTAAGACTTGGCAAAATATTTCCTTTGAGTTGTGATGAAATTTTGAAAAGGTTATATTCATTTTGCTCGAGTAAAATTAATAACTTTGGTCTTAATCTATGAATTTGTCTGCATAATTCACTTCCAATACTTCCGCCTGCACCTGTAACTAAAATTATTTTTCCTTCAATATCCTCCAAAAGCCTTGGATCATTCACTTTTTGCTTTCTTCCTAAAATATCTTCGATGACAATTGGTTTGGGTATGAATTGACCTTGATCCTTAATCGAAATTTCTGAAATGCTTGGAAGCATCCCAATGGCTAATCCATTTCGTTTTGAAAAAATGTATAGCGATTCAAGAGTTTCAGGTTTAACTTTGGAATCTGAAATGATAATTCTTTGTGGTGACTTTTTTATTTTTTTTAGACTTTCATTTATAGACTCTAGTTTGTTAGAGGAGCCAAGAATGGGTATATTGTGGATTCTTCTACCAATTGAGGACTCTTTAAAACTAATGATCCCAACAACTTCATAAAGAGAATTATCGTCTTGCTTAGAAAACCTTATAAAATTTTCTGTTGTAGGACTGTCTCCCACAACTAAAATTGGAACTTTTTCAAGATTATTTTTTTTCAAATAATCTTTCATAATCCTATAGAAAACTCTTGGACTAGTAACGCTAAAAATTGAGATAATGAATAATAGAATTGGAAAGGACCGAGGTATATCTTCCAATCTAAAGACAAGAAAAAAAATACCAAGTAATAGCAAGATTGAAACAGAAACACTTTTAATAATAGATTTTATTTCGTGGATGGACGCATACCTCCAAATCCCATGATAAAGACCCATATACTTAAGTAGGAAAATATTAGTGAACGAAAAAAAAATTAGAAACCACCATAATTCTTTGCAAAGAATTAAAGCACTGTTGAGATCCAATCTAATCCACAAAGACATGAAAAATGAGACTCCAAAAAATATAAGATCATGCAAAATTGTAATTAAAATTCTAATATTCATTTAAATTTCCTTGAATTAAAGAAAATTAATAATGAAGAAGTACAAAAAAAGGCAAGGATTAATGAGGGTATAGGATAATAATAAGAAAGGATGGCCAGTATTAATAGAATTGAATGTAAATAAATTATCTTCTTTAGAACATAATCGTGACTGTAACCTTTCCTCAATATTTTTTGATAAAAGTGACTGCTGTGGGCCTCAAATACATTTTCTTTTTTTAAAAATCTTAAAATTATTGTCGCAATAGAATCTAGTAAATAATAAAGCATAATGACTAGAAATGGTAAAATCAAATTGTACATTATCATATTATATATAAGAATAAATCCTGCTATAAAACCGAGTGGGATTGATCCAACATCCCCTAAAAAAATTTTAGAAGGTGGTTTGTTTACTGAGTAAAATGCAAATGATAGTGTAAGAAGAATTAGACTAAAATAAATGAAATTTTCTTCAGTAAGCCCTAAAATAGCAAGAAAGTTAGTTAAAATAGATAAAGAACTTATCTGAACGGAAGTTATTCCATCCATACCATCCATAAAATTAAACATATTGATTATCCATACCCATAGCATAACCAGAAAACAAAAAACTAGACCTAGTCCTAGAGATTCTATTCCGTTAAAAATTATCAAAAACTCAGATGATCTTATTAAAATATTCAATTGATCCTTAAAAAGATACAACGAAGAAAATACACAAAATATCTGAAATGTTAATCTGATTTTTGCACTAATATTTTTCATGTCATCCAACAAAGAAATAATCGAGAGCAGTAAACAGAATCCAAAAATAATTTTCCAATTGTTATTAAACGTATCTTCTAATAGAAAAATTACAGATGTTGAAAATATTATAAGTGGTATCAATATAATGCCAGCTCCTCGAGGCTTTGGTGTCTGATGATTACTTCTTTCAATTGGAACATCTAAAAACGTTGGATTTTTAAGAAATTTTAATGCCCAGCTTAATAATGCAGAAGTTAGTGGATATAAAGCTAAAATTATTATAAAACTCATAATTAACTACAATCTATTATAATATTCATTAGTGATAAAAGAAAAGAAAATTGCAGTACTTGGTTTAGGATACGTTGGATTACCACTAGCTGTTGGGTTATGTTCATCTTATAAGACCATAGGTTTTGATATCAGTTTGGATAGGGTTAGTCAACTTCTCAAGGGAATTGATAAAACATTGGAAGTGAAAGAAACTAAACTTAAAAGTTGTTTAAAGAAAAAGTTGATTGTTACAAATAATTTTACAGATCTTAAAAACTGTAATATTTTCATCGCAACAGTACCAACACCCATAACTGAAAATTGTAAACCTGACTTTAGGCCACTAAGAGATGTTTGCAAAACTATATCAAAATTATTAAAAAAGAATGATATCGTTGTATTTGAAAGCACTGTTTATCCAGGTGCAACTGAAGAAATTTGTGCTCCAATACTTGAAAAAAACAATAAAAATTTAAAGTCGGGAAAAGACTTTTTTCTTGGATATTCGCCTGAAAGAGTAAATCCTGGCGACAAAGTTCATACTATAGATAAAATTGACAAAGTAGTATCAGGTCAAAATAAAATGGTAGAAAAAGTACTTTTAGAGATTTATTCAAAACTCACTAAAGGTAAGGTTTTTTTAGCAAAGAATATTAAAGTAGCTGAAGCTTCTAAAGTAATTGAAAATTCTCAGAGAGATATAAACATTGCTTTTATTAATGAGGTAGCAAAAATATGTAACAAATTAAATATTAGCGTTTATGATGTTTTGAATGCATCTTCCACAAAATGGAATTTCTTAAAATTTCAACCAGGTCTTGTTGGTGGTCATTGTATAGGTGTGGATCCTTATTATTTAGCGCACAAATCGTCAAAGTTAAAAATAAATCCCAAAGTTATTTTATCAGGAAGAAAAACAAATAATGAAATGCCAACTTTTATTGCAAAAAGGATAGATGAAAAATTGAAAAGAAAATCAAAAGTATTATTCTTAGGTTTGACTTTTAAAGAGGACGTACCAGACTTAAGAAACTCTAAATCTTTTGAAATTATTTCATTTTTAAAAAATAAACAACATACTGTAAAACTTCATGATCCATATGTGAAATCTGATAATTTGAAGTTGGTAAACTTAAAAAAAATTAAAAATAATAGTTTTGATGCTTTTATTTTGGCAGTGCCTCATAAATTCTATCTTCAGAGGATGGATTTTATTAAAAATTTTCTAAAATCAGACGGTATGTTTTTTGATATTAAAGGTAAGGTCGGCTCTAAAAGAGATAAAAACTTAAATTACTGGTCACTCTAGAGTATTACGATATAAGCCTGAACAACCAATTAATTTTAGTTTTTGGAAAAATGTGGTCTTTTATCAAGATATGGTAGTTAGGTTGTACTATTTTATTCTCTCCTAAATAAATGCCATCATGAATTTCAATCTTTGGTTCTGAACATATAAATTCCCACCCCTGATTATTTCGTAATTTTAAAACTACTTTTTTTTTACTAGTGGTTACATTCAGTTTAATGCCAGGATGAATATGAAATCTTAAAAAATATTGAAGATTTTTATATTCTTGATTTGTTTTAATATGTTCAAATGAATCTTCACCTCTAATAACAAAATGTTTAAGATCGATATGAATCAATCTTCTGTGAATAATACTAAAAATATCTTTGTAACCCTCATGATAAGAATTTATCCATACATTTTCATTTTCAGTGAATTTTTCAGAGAAAACTTTTGCAATTCTTGAAGTTGTATCTTTATCAAAGAAAATATCAGATGAATTTATTTCATTTATATTAACAGTGCTGTGGGCTGCTGTTGATCTCATAGCATCATCCCACTCTCTATTGTTAACAAAAGGTGAGCCACAATTGACAACAATTTTTTCTGATAAATATGACAATTCAAATGAGAGAGAACCAGCTTGGGTTTTTTCCTTCGAGGGACTCCCACAATCCATTATGAATATTAATTTATTTTTTGATACTCTATGAAAACCAGAGCACTCTGAGACATTAGGAAGTCTATATTTGTGACCAATTTTTCTTTGAAGATTGTAAATTTTATTTGAACCAATAAAGTCATATTTGTTAAAGATCGCTAAATGACCGTCTCCTATTCTGAAGAAATCAAGAATTATTGTCATTTCTTTTATTGTTTCATTTAAGCCAATCGGTAATTCTTTATTAAGGTTTCCGAAAAAATTTTTTATATCTAATATTGAACAAAGAAAATAAAAATGTTCACTCGGAGATCTTAAGTAATGCATCCCATCTTTAATTGTAATTTCAATTGTTTTTTGTAAAAGTTTAACTGAGTAATCAAAATTTTTTTCTAAGTTTTTAAAGCATAAAGAAGCAAGAAGTAAAGATTTTGAAATAAAAATTTTGTTTTTTAGATTTTTAACTTTTTTTATTTTTTTTAATAATAAGATACTTTGCTTGTTAATATTTTCTGCAAACTTTTTTTGAAAACTCTCATTTGCTGTTTCAAAGAAAAAAGATAGGTTGGTAAGTAGATAAAAAATTCTTTTTGACATGACTTCTACATCCCAAATATGCTGGCTCAAATAATCAGATTGATCAATCCATGATAGAATCTTCTGTCTTACGAAAATTCTCGCTTCATCAGTACCCACCGCTCTTACATCTTTAATCCACATAAAACTGTGAAGATAACTATTCCATGCAATACTTCCATGATTTTTATTCCAAACATTGCTATTTAAAAATACACTTTCTTTTTGAAAGTAAAGAAAACCTTCAATTATTCGTGATCCTTCAAATTTATTTCCTTTCCAGAGACTTTCAGGATTATATTGTATTTTTCCATCAATACCTTCATTAAAGATTTGATTGAAGAGAGTGTTTTTGAAAAAAAGAGATAATTGAAAATTTCTTAATATATTTTTCATCTGTTTTATTTTACTCGTTTTAAAATAGAAATAAAAAATCCGTCCGCTTCTGCATTACAACCGAAATCTTCTGGTATGATAGTTAACATACCTTTTTTTAAATATTTTCCAAAGTTACTGACAATGTTATTGAATTCAACAATTTTAAAATTTTTATTTTTTCTTAAAAAAGTTTCAATCTGGTGTGAGCCTTCACTTGAATGTATTGAGCAAACACAGTAAACAATATAACCTCCAATTTTCAAAAGTTGTTCTGTTTTTTGAAGCATCTTTTGTTGTTTATCAATTAACTTTTCTATGTTTTTTTCCTTGTCTCTTATCAATATTTCTGGTTTTTTTTGCATTAAACCTGATGCACTGCATGGCGCATCAATTAAAATACAATCGAATAAATCTGAATATTCGAAATTTAAAAAGTCCTCACAAATAATCTCTGTATCAAATTTAAGCCTTTGTAAATTTTTTTTTAGTCTTCTTATTCGTCTTTGTGATATTTCTAAAGATTTTACATTAAAATTTTCTTCTATTAACTGAAATGTTTTACCTCCTGGTGCGGCACCGACATCTAGAACGGATATTTTAGATTTATCAAAATTATTAAATATTCTTGAAATAAATCTAACAGGTAAAGTCGAAGAGATATTTTGAACCCACCAATGTCCTTCATTAAAATAGGGTTTTTTTTCAATCAAACCGTCATTTTGCGTTTTTAAGAGATCATTTAAAATAAATTTTCCATTAAGAAGTTTTTCCCAATTCTTTTCTTTCAAACAATTAGCTTTAATTTTGATATTCAAATTTGGTTCATTAACTACTCTTTTAGATATTTTTTCTAACGTTTCTTTACCTAAATTTTGAATTATGTCATTTTTGATCCAATATGGAATATTGTTTGTATATTCTAAATTTTGAAGAATCTTGTATTTATTTCTGCAAATGTTTCTTAAGAGACCGTTCACAAATTTGTCAACTTTATAGTTTTTAGATATTTCTACTGCAGTGTTTACGATGGAATAATCTTTTATATCTAAAAAAAGAATTTGACAAATTGATAATCTTAATAAATTTAAAATATAAAAATTTTTTTTTTTAATTGGAACCTTTACAAAGTCATTAAGAACTTTATCTACTTGTCCATGCCTTCTTAAAGTATTGAGAACTAAATATCTAACAAATGCTTTATCCCTTTGGTTAAGCCTGCTAAAGTTTTTACTTAGAAGAACTGCAGTTTCAAAAAACTCAAATTTTAAATAAATGTCAGTTAGTATTTGAGTTGCTATTTCTCTTGTGTTAAACAATTAATTATAGAAAGAGTAAAATTATTAACTAGATTATTATCATGAATAAAAATATTAAACAAAAAAAAAGCAAAAACCTTAAACCGCAAAAAGAAAAAGAGATTGGTGGTCCAACTGGACCTGAACCAACGAGATATGGTGATTGGGAAAAAAAAGGTATTTGTTATGACTTTTAATCTGTTAATCAACTCTATTCTTAATTAATTCTTCAACAACTTCTGGTTCATTCAGAGTCGAGACATCTCCAATTGCTTCTTCTTCTTTTGACGCAACCTTTCTTAATATCCTCCTCATAATTTTTCCTGATCTGGTTTTTGGCAAATTTGGTGCCCACTGAATTATATCAGGCGAGGCAATAGGTCCAATAACTGATCTTACCCATGAAACGAGTTCTTTTTTTAACTGATCGGTATATTCTTGTCCCTTCATTAGAGTGATATAGGCGTAAATTCCTTGACCCTTTATGTCATGAGGATAGCCCACAACTGCTGCCTCTGAAACTTTTTCGTGTAAAACCAATGCACTTTCAACTTCAGCAGTTCCTAGTCTATGACCTGAAACATTAATAACGTCATCAACGCGTCCTGTGATCCAGTAGTAACCATCTTCATCTCTCTTACAACCATCGCCTGTGAAATATTTACCTTTGAAAGAAGAGAAATATGTATCAATAAATCTTTTGTGATCGTTATAAACTGTTCTCATCATTCCTGGCCATGATGAACTAATGCATAAATTACCTTCACAAGCACCTTCAAGTACTTTTCCGTCATTGTCGACTATCACTGGCTCAACACCATAAAAAGGTAATGTAGCTGACCCAGGTTTGAGGGGAGTCGTTCCTGTTATTGGAGAAATCAAAGTTGCACCAGTTTCAGTTTGCCACCATGTGTCTATTACAGGACATCTTCCTTCTCCAACTATTTCATAATACCAATTCCAAGCCTCTGGATTAATTGGTTCTCCTACTGTTCCAAGAATTCTTAATGAAGCTCTGTTTGTTTTCTTTACAAAATCATCGCCTAAACCCATTAAAGCTCTGATAGCAGTTGGAGCGGTATAAAAAATATTGACTTTAAATTTATCTATTACCTCCCAGAACCTTGCAGCTGTCGGAAAAGTAGGGATACCCTCAAACATCAATGTTGTTCCACCATTACACAAAGGACCGTAAACAATATACGAATGACCTGTAACCCAACCAACATCTGCTGTGCACCAATAAATATCTTCCTCTTGTAGGTTGAAGATAATTTTGTGACTCAATGAAGCATGAAGAAGATAACCAGCACTAGTATGGAGTACCCCCTTTGGCTTGCCTGTTGATCCTGAGGTATATAAAATAAATAAAGGATCTTCAGAATTTTGTTCAACAGGTTTACATTCGTTTGATTGGTCGGCAATAAGTTCATGATACCAAATATCATTTTCACTTTCAAAATGATCCTCGCTGGTTGTTCTTTTTACAATAATATTTTTTTTTATTTTTTTATAACCTTTCAAGGCCTCCTTCACATTTGCTAATAATGGAATTTTTTTTCCACCTCTTATACCCTCATTTGCAGTTATAATAAATGAAGAGCTACAATCATCGAGTCTATTTCTTAAAGATTCAGGTGCAAACCCCCCAAAAACAACAGAGTGTATAGCTCCTAATCTGGCACAAGATAACATTGCTATTGCTGCTTCTGGTATCATTGGCATGTAGATAGTTACCCTGTCTCCCTTTTTCACACCAATAGATTTTAGTCCATTGGAGAATTTACAAACTTCTTCATAAAGCTCTCTATAAGTTATTTTTTTTGAAATATTTGGATCATCTGATTCCCAAATAATAGCAGTTTTGTTACCTCTTTCTTTAAGATGCCTATCTAAACAGTTAAAACTTACATTTAATGTGCCGTCTGCAAACCATTTAACACTTATGTCTTTTTCGAATGAACTTTCTCTGGTTTTGGTGAACTTTTTTATCCAACTTATTGAATTTGCTTTTTCTGTCCAAAAGTCTTCAGAATTATGGATTGATCTTAAATATTCTTTCTTATAATCTTCAAAAGATAAACTTTTGTGGCTAGTTTTATTTACGATTATATTTTTCATTTATTACAGTTTACAAAATGAATTGTAACTCTGGTATAAGCATATGGTCAACGTTAAATTTTCAATTTAAAGAAATTTTATATAACTTTTTTAAATCTAATTATGTTTACTTCTTTAAAAAGATTAACTTTCGAGTAAGGATCGTCATTTAAAAACTTTTTTACAGAAGTAAGCTTATCAAAATCAACAATTAAAACAGTACCCACAGGATTATCGTTTTTATCCAAAATAGGCCCGGCAAGAATTAATTTCTTTTTTATTTTTTGTAAATATTTGATGTGTTTTTCTCTTGTTGAAAGTCTCAAATCAATCGAATTTTCTTTATCTGTACAAGTTATAAGGTAAGCCATTAGTTTTCAAATTGAAGTGGTCTTGATAAAAGGCTAGAAATAACCAATTGAGCGTTTGCTCCATTTATTATTTTTTTTACAGAATTACATAATGGTAATTCAACCTCATGTTTTTGTCCTAGTTTACAAATACTTTCACATGATTCAAATCCCTCCAAAGTACAATTCCCTTTTAAGTTAATGAGCTTAACTCCCTTTGCTAGATCGTAACCAAATTTTGTATTTCTTGATTTCAAAGAGGAGCATGTAAGTGTAAGATCACCAATTCCTGATAAACCATAAAATGTTTTTCTTTTTGCTCCCATTTTAACACCTAATTTTACTATCTCAGACATCCCTCTTGTAATTATAGCAGCTTTAGCATTTTCTCCAAGATTTTTACCCTTTGCAAACCCGCAAGCAATAGCAATTACATTTTTCATTGCCCCACCCAATTGTGTTCCAATTATATCGTTGTTAAAATATACCCTAAGCTTTTCTATAGAAAAAAGCTCTGATACTTCTAACAATGATTTTTTATTCAATGATGATAAAACTGTAGCTGAGGGTTTATTTCCAATTAATTCTGAAGAAAAGTTTGGACCAGAAAGAATAACTATTTTGCTTTTTGGAAATATATCTAAAACAACTTCGCTCATAAGCTGATTAGTTCTTTGCTCAACTCCTTTACTACAAATAATAAAAACTGAATTATAACAGCTAGTTTTACTTTTTAGTTCAATAAGATTTTGTCTAATTGATTGTGACGGTATCGCTAAAAAAATGAAGTAAGATTTATCAAGATCTTTGAAGTGATTAGTAAACTTTATTGTTTTGCTTGTAAATTTTGATTTATTAACTGATTTTCTATACTTTACTAAAAGCTCTCTTTTAATAAAGACTTTTGTTAGCGCTCTTGCCCAAGAACCAGAACCAATTATACTGACTTTTCTCATAAAGAATCCAACCTCCACCTAGGTTTAGGAGACAAACTTAAATTACTGCTTTTTTTTCTTCTATTTAAAATCTCATGCCCAGCCCAAGCTATCATACTAGCATTATCAGTACATAATTTTTTTTCTGGTGCAATAAAAGACAAACCTTTCTTTTTACACAGTAATTTGAACTTTCTCCTGATGAATAAATTTGAGGCAACTCCCCCAGTTAGGATAAAACTATTTACCTTGTTTCTATATTTTAAGCTATTTATTGCGAGTTCAACTTTGCTAATCAAACATTCACAAATTACAGTTTGAAATTCATTTGCTAAATCAAATTTTTGTTCGTCACTAATACCTTTTTCAATTATTCTTCTTACAGCTGTTTTCAATCCTGAAAATGAAAGATTCTTTGATTTGTCTTTAATGAGAGGTTTTGGTAGATTAAAATGATATTTCCCATTACACTCAAGTGCTAGTTTTTCTATAATTGGACCACCAGGATAGTCGTAACCCAATATCTTAGCAATTTTGTCGTATGCCTCACCAACAGCATCATCAAGCGTTTCACCTATGACCTTAAACTTATTATAATCTTTCGCAAGAAGAATTTGACAGTGTCCACCCGATACAAGTAAACAGATAAAAGGAAAATCTATAACTCTGCTCATTCTTGGAACTAAAACATGACCTTGTAGATGGTTTATTGATAAAAATGGTTTATTACAAGAAATTGCCAGTGCTTTAGCATAATTGGTTCCTACTAAAAGACCTCCTAGAAGTCCTGGCCCTGTAGTTGCGGCAAATGCATCAATTTTTGATAGATTTACATTTGAATTTTTTAAAGTTTTTTGTACTATAAAGTCTATATTATTACTATGTTCTCTGGATGCCAGCTCGGGAACTACACCTCCAAATTTTTTATGCTTGTTAATTTGAGAAACTGTGACTTCAGAAAGCACCTTTCCAAATTTTCTTCCATTTTTTTTTTCAACAATAGCAGCAGAAGTTTCGTCACAACTAGTTTCTATCCCCAATACCTTCATTTTAAAATTTTATAAAGTTCTTATTATTTTTTTTTTATAATATTAAAATAAAATCCTGCGTGTGCATATTAATTCTGAAAATATAATTATTGGATCACGATAAAGTCTTTTAACAAAAATTAATATTTTTTTGAAGTAAAAATATGCTTAGTTTTAAATTTCTACAATACTTTAACATATCCCAAAACATAACCAAACATTACTAGCTTTTGACAAAATGAATATCAAAAAAGATCAGTTTCAAAAATTGACACCTAACATAATATTTAATATAAAAGTGTATATACACTTTATTTTTTTTACCATGTAAGTTTTTGAATTTGATCTATTGTTATTAAAATTTATTTGTTAGGTAGATCAATTTATTTTTTTCCCAAATTTTTTCTTATAATAGTAAAATAAAGTATATGCATAATAATTTTGATAATATAATTGTTGGATCACGGGAAAGTCTTTTAGCAAAAAAGCATATCGATATTTTCGAAACTCAGCTGAGTAAACAGGTTTCTTCAAGAATTAAAATTCAAAAAAAATTTTTTAAAACAACTGGAGATAGATTTTTAAATGAAAAAATTTCTGATCTTGGTAATAAAGGTTTATTTTCAAAAGAGATAGATGAAGCATTATTAAAATTTGAAATAAATTTAGGAATTCATTCTCTCAAAGATTTGCCAACAAAGTTGCCAAAAGGAATTGAAATAGCTGCGACACTGAAAAGAGAAAACTTTAGGGATGCAATTGTTTCAAATAGAGATTCAAATATTAAAGAACTTCCAAAAAAATCAATTATTGGAACCTCCTCGATAAGGCGAGCAATGCAAATAAAAAAAATAAGGCCTGACCTAATAATCAAAGATATACGTGGAAATGTTGATACTAGACTAAAAAAACTAAAAGAAAAAAGTTACGACGCAATTATTCTCGCACATGCCGGTCTTAAAAGATTAGATATAAAAAAATCCTATAAAACAATAGATCCACGAGTAATAGTTCCCGCTTTGGGACAGGGTACAATAGCATTAGTAGTAAATGTTAAAAATATTAATATAAACAAAGTTATTAGAAAACTTAATCATTCCAAAACGTTCCTTGAGACTGAATGTGAAAGGATTTTTTTAAATGCTCTTGATGGTTCATGCCAGACGCCAGTTGGTGGTTACGCAATCTTAAAAAAAATAAATAATAAAGACAAAATTATTTTTAATTTTATAGCATTCTCACAAGATGGGGCCAGATGTGTTAAAGACAAAATTTATCTAGATATTAAGAATTTCAAGTCAGAGAGTTATAAATTAGGTGTCAAAATTAGAAATCAAATTAGATAAAAAAGTTAAAATTTTACTTACAAGACCAGAAAAAGACGCTCTAAATTTTTCTAAATATTTAGATAAAAATTTTTTTGAGTACTATTTAGCCCCATTAATTCAAATAATTAAATGTAAATATGAGTTTGACAAAAATGAAGATTATGACTTTGTTTTATTTACAAGCAAAAATGGGTTGAGAAATTTTCAAAAGATAGAACATAAAAAAAAAATTTTTGTAATTGGTGATGGAACTTTTGATTTAGCAAAAAAAAATGGATATGCAAACGTGACCAACATCAAAGGTGACACCAATAATTTGAAGATAAAGATGAAACCTTTCTTGCAGCAAAATATCAAAATTCTTCACCCTACTTCTAAACTGCAAAACTCAGATTTAGAAGATTTTTTTAGAAGTGAGGGTTGTTACTACAAAAAAATAAGTTGCTACGAGTCTATTATGGTTAATCAGAAGGCAGAAGTGTTTGAAAATTTTTTTAAGTCGTGTAAGGATGGATTAATAACATTATTTTCAAGAAGAACAGCTATTTCTTTCAAAAAAGAATTATCTAAGTTAAGCTTGATGCAAAACTATAGGGGAAAAAAAATTCTTACCTTAAGTGACTCAATCGCAGAAGAAATAAAAGAACTAAAATTTGAAAAGGTTTTCGTTTGTTCTCAACCCAATGAAAGAAGCATGTTAAAATTAATTAGAGAGGTCTGCAAAAAGGAGAAGTTAATTGAATGAGTCAAATAAATCATCACCCCCTAAAGGTGATTTTATTGATTTGGAGAGAGATCAGTACAAAAAGCACAATAAAATCAAGAGATATACTATTATAATTTTCTCTATATTCATCACTACAATCTTGATTTTTTTTTATATAAATAATTTTAATGTAAAAGATTTTATTTCTAAAAGTTTTGATGATAATGGATCAAGCTCTTTTGAAGGGGTAGAAAAAAAAAATTATAAAAAAGAGAGAGATAATAATTTTAATGAACAAATTGCTTATTTAAATGAAAACATCGATCTCTTAAAGCAAGATTCATTGCAAAACACCGAAAAGTTATCTCGAGCAAATAAAAAAATTTCAGATTTAACTCAACAACTAAATAATTACGAGAGCAGAAAATTAGTAAATTCAGAATTTTACTATGCTGAAAAATATATAATTTTAAATTGCTTATTAAGTTTAAAAAATAAATTTGATAGTAGACAAAGTTTCGAGAATGAATTAAATACTCTTATTTCAATTTTTAATAACAGGCCTGAAGTTAAAAGTACTATAATAAACTTACAAGGCATAGAAATCTCAAATGTAATTAAAGTTGCAAATTTGTTAGATAGACTTAATGAGAAACTTAATTTTTACGAAGTAGATATTGATAGATTTATAAATAAAAGTTTTGATAAGACCTCAAGAGAATTCAGTGAGATCTTAAATTCAAGAGAAAACTTAGTAAAATATATCAAGGATATACTTAATAGCACTTATAAAGTAACTAGAGTAAATGAATATTCAGAAAAAAGTGAGAAGATTCCATATGAAATTTATAATTTCAGGAAAGTATTAGTAAAAGCAAAAGAATATTTAATTATTGGAAACTTAGAAGAAGCCATAGAAATTTTTAAACTATCAAATATTGATGATAATGAAATTGATATTTGGGTTGAAGATGCTTCTAAACTTTCGGATGTTGAAGAAAAATTAAGATTATTAGAATCCCAATTACTTGAAATCGTGGGTGAAATAAATGATTAGAGTTTTGAAACTTTTTCTAATTTTAATATTCACTTCTACCGTTGTAGTTTGGTTGTCTGAAAATCCTGGAAAAGTTGAAATATTTTGGGAAAATTATTTTTTTGAGACTAACCTTTTAGGCCTTTTATTCATTTTTGTTGTTGTTTTATCAACCATTCTAATTGTCATATATACCTTCACATCTATAAAAAATATACCTAAAAACTTTCGTAGTAAAAGAAATGAAAAATATCTTCAATTGGCAAACAAGAGCTTGGACAACATTGCTGGTGCACTTCTGACAGGGGATTCAAGTAACATAGAAAAAAATTCTAGAATGCTTAAAAAGTATTTGAAAAATGATTTTTTTACTGCCTTTATGCTTTTTAATTCTTCTCTTATTAAAAACGATCTTAATGAATCATTGAAATACTTGAGAGTTTTGGAATCTATTCCTAGGGCTCAATATGTTGCTGAAAGAGGAAGAATAGTTTTGTTCTTAAAAAATAACAATCAAAAAGATGCAAAAGTTGCTCTTTTAAATTTATGTAAAAAGTATCCTGATGATATCTGGTTTCATGAAAAGTTGTCGAGAATTTATGCATTTGAAAAAAACTGGAAGCTCGCTCATGATACGATCAATAATTTAAAAAAAATTCCAAACCAACTTAGAAGTAATTTAGCTAATCTAAAGATTTTAATTGGAGGTGAAGCTTTAGATGCATATAAATTATCTAATCAATCTGTACCAGTAGTAAACGAAACTATAAAATTTTACATAGATAAGCAAAATTTAAAAAAAGCTGTTGGAGTGTTGAGCAAAACATGGAGTCAACTTCTATGTTTTGATATTATTAAAACTTTCATGCAGTATAAGGCCCAAGGAGAAAAAGAAGCCTTGAAAAGATATAGACTGATTGTTAAAACTTTAAAAAAACATGTTAACGAGAAATCAAATGAAACTAAGTTGAGCTTAGCATTTGCAAGTTTTGAAGCAAAAATTTGGGGTGAAGCTCAGAAATATCTCGATCAAATTAGAAAGACCGAAAGAGATCATCGAGTAATTAGTTTATATAAAAAGATCTCAGAACAAACTAAAGAGCCAAAGTCCTTCAATGATGATGGAATCATTATAGCAGATCCAAAATGGAAGTGCTCAACATGTAATTCTGAAAAAAAAGAATGGCAACTAACTTGTCAGAATTGTAGTGCATTTGGACAAATAATTTGGTCAAAGAGTAAATTTGAGAAGCATACAGAAATCGATTTTTTTAGAGAATTTTTACAAAATCCTCTTAGACATCTTCCACAGATGAAGAGAGAAAATTGAAAGATAAGGAGAATAATTTTCTTGGAAATTAATTTTTTTTTTTTCTAACAAGTTTAATTTCCTTAGAGTTTTTTTTATTACTAGATCATTCTCAGGAAAAATGTTTAATTTATTGTAAAAAAAAATAAGTACCATGTTGCATGTCCATTGGCCTATTCCTCTATATCCTATTAATAAAGAATTAATTTCATCTTCAGTCTTTTTCAAAAGCATATGATCGTTTATTTCTTTTTTTAACATAGCAGTGTATAAATCTGATATATATTTAATCTTAGATTTTGAAATCTTTGTTTTTATAAGAATTTTTTTTAAGTAACTAATGTTTTTAAAACTTTTAATTGATATGGAATTTTTTCCTAATTGAGAGCATAATCTTTTCCATAATATTTCAGCTACTTCGTTTGATATTTGTTGGGCTATAATTGTTTTGACCATGAAAGAAAATAAATCAATATCTTGTTTTGTTATTTTTAACACTCCGTTATTTTTGATTTCATTCTTTATAAATGGAAATTTTCTACTTTTTTCAATTAAGAAATCATGTATCTTTTCATTCTTAGATTCCACTAGTTAACTTTCATAATTTTAGTTGGATCATTCTTTTTATTTTTTCCTTCCTTTTTAATTAGATAAATATTTCTTGAATATATTAAAAAACCGCATGATTGCCCAACGATAAATACAGGATCAGCTTTATGAATTGCATAACTTAACAAAATCATGCTGCCAGCCAAACTTATCCACCAAAAAATGTTAGGAATTATACTTTTCGCTGCTCTTTCACTTACAACCCATTGTACAAGGAAGCGGGATGCAAAAATTGTTTGACCAATAAATCCAATTATAAGCCAAATTTGTTCAGTCTCCATTTGTTTCTCCTTTTTTTATTAAAAAATATACCTTGATTAAATCTATAATACCCACCCAAAATCTATTATTAAAAGAATATTTTGATACGCCACTGTATCTTAATCTATCGTCAACCTGAACATTAAATATTTTACAACTGTTCATTTTAAATAGTGCAGGAAGAAATCGATGCATATTCCTGAAATATTTTATTTTTAAATAATCAGAACGATTAAAAATTTTCAAAGCACATGCTGTGTCATTACAATCATCTTTTAGTAAAAATTTTCTTATAGTATTTGCAACTTTTGAACTTAATCTTTTTATTAAGGTATCCTTTCTTATTTTTCTATTTCCACATATAAGCGAATTATCTTGTTCTTTTTTTGATAAGTTACGCCAAAAGGCAATCATTTTTTTAACTTCATATGGAGGGTTTTGTCCATCTCCGTCCATAATACAAATTAAATTATTTCTTGCATTTGAGATACCAGTTAACATCGCTCTACATTTTCCAAGATTCTTTTTGTGTCGAAGAATTCTCACCTTTAACTTTTTCAATTCAGCTCTTTGTTGATAGAAATCGTCATTGCTTCCATCATCAACTATAATTAATTCAGGAGTGTTTTTTTTAAATTCAGAATGTATTTCTTTGATTAAATCAAATATTGACTCAGATTCGTTATAAATTGGTATGATTATACTAAAATTTTTCATTTTCGGATGTTATGATATTTTTTAAATCTAATCTAGTGAGCGTATATAGCAATGAATATTTCTTTTAATAAAAGATTTCTTTTTTTCTTATTTATTTGTTTTTTAATCTATCTTCAGGGGATTTTTAAACTCCCAGTAATGGATAGAGACGAAGCACGTTTTGCAACTGCGTCTAAAACAATGTTAATTGATAAGGATTTTATTGACATAAAAATGGTAGAAGAAAAAAGATATAAAAAGCCAATAGGTATTTATTGGACGCAATCGTTAATGAATTCAATTTTTGGAAGTTATCCGTACGATAAAATTTCGATATATAGATTACCATCGATATTAGGAGTTTTTATAAGCTTCTTTTTAATTTTTGTAATTATTAGGAATATTGAAAATGAATCAATAGCATTCTTGACTGTATTTTTTTTAATTTTTTCTTTTCTAACAATATCTGAAATTCACCAGGCAAAAACTGATGGTTTGCTTTTCTTATTTATAGGAATATGCAACTTGAAAATCTACAAGCTCGTAAATTTTAGAAACCTGAGTTTTCCTAATAAAATATTTTTTTGGATTGCGATGTCTTTCGGTATCTTAATTAAAGGACCTATCATAATAATTTTTACATTTTTTCCATTAATAATTTTTTCAGTTTTAAGAAAACGCAATTTTATTAAAAATATTTGGTCAGGTTTTGGATTTATTCTTTTGCTTTTGATTACAATTCCATGGTTTGTTTTGATAAACATTAAATCAGGAGGTGCTTTTTGGTATGAGTCTGTCGGCAACGATTTATTCAATAAAGTTAAGTCAGGTCAGGAGTCACATGGATTTCCTCCAGGGTATTATTCACTACTGCTTTTTATTTTTTTCTGGCCTGGGTCTATTTTTATAATTAACCTTTTTTTACAAATGAAAGAAAGATTTAAGTATATCCTTAAAAAGGACGACTTTTTACTTTATCTCATAATTAGTTTTTGTTTTCCCTTAGTTGTTTTCGAGTTAATTCCAACTAAATTACCTCATTACATATATCCTGCTTACCTTCCATTAAGTATTTTAGTTGCAAAGTTTATTGATGAATGTGATTACAACAAAAAGTTATTGAAATTTTCATTATTTCCAATTGTATTATTTCCTCTGACGATAATTTCATTGATTATATTTTCAATACATCAGTTTTCGGAATTTGACGTTAACTTAGTGTTTATTATAATTTTATATTTAATCCTTACTTTGTTTCTTTTGAAAGAAACTTTAAAAAAAAAGATTAAATCAGTATTAATTTCCTCTGGATGTTTTCAAATCTTTACTTACTTTGTTTTAATATTTTTTCTCTTACCAAGATTGGAGGTTTTGTGGATTTCAGATAGAATAAATATGATAATTAACAAACACGAGAGCAGTGTTGAAAAAATCTTTACAGTTGGTTTCAATGAACCTAGTTTACTATTTCTAACCTCACATAAATCTTCAAATTCATCAAGTATTTTGGGCTACAAGAAAGAGAAAGAAGAAAAAATTTTACTTATTGTTACTGATATTATAAGTAAAAATATAAAAGATAATAAAAATTTTTCCGATTTTTTGCTAATTGAAGAATTTACAGGTTTCAATTATTCAAAAGGTGAAAATGTTTTTTTTAAGGTTTATAAAAATTGATAGTTAAAGATTTAAAATACCTTAATTTTTTAACCTCAGTTAGACTTTTCGTTTGTCTACTTTTAATAATTTTAATTTTTTTTAATTTCCTTGATATTTTTTTATTTGAATTATCAAGATCTTTTCCAGGACTAATTTTTTATTTTTTTAAGCAGGTCATCGATCCAATTTCTGATATTTTGGATCCATTAAATTTTATTATTTTGTTTTCTTTGATTTTATTTGTAAATTTAAATGTTAATTCCCTTTTGAATGACAAGAAGAAGTTTTCCGTAATTAAAGATAAGACAAATTACAATCGAGAGAAGATTGAAGACCTCTTTACTTATATTTCGTTAGTTTCTAAACATTTTATTTTTTCTTTAGCTGCTGCTGGAATAATTTGTAATATTCTTAAATATATATTTGGAGTGTCACGTCCTAAATATTTTTTCTTAGAGGGATATGAAAGATTTAATTTTTTTAATTTTGAGCACAAAATAAGCTCATTTCCGTCAGGACACACTCAAGCAGCATTTTCTTTGGCTCTATTATTTATAATTTATTTAAGAGGGTATTTTTTTATTATCATATTAATAGCAACAATGATGGGATTATCGAGAATTTTTATGTCAATGCACTTTCCAAGTGATTTAGTTGCTGGCGCTTACTTAGGATCTATTGTTCCTGTTTTATTTTATGATAAATTTTTTAAAAAGAAGATTGAGAAAATAAAAAAAAAACATAATTTTTCTTTTATTGATCTTTTTAAGTTAATGTACTGGAGGATATTTATATGAAAATAATTCTTTTTCTCGTATTTTTTTTTTTTAGTTCATATTCAAATGAAACCTTTTCTGCTCATTGGTGCAAAGTTGTTTACAATCAAAATACATCTGATGGAAAAATAAAAGAAGATTTGGCTAAATGCAAAAACTCAGATAATTTATTTATTGCAATTCATTCAGGTTTTCAGAACGCAGGACATCTTTTAAATTCAATGATTGCAGAAAACTGTGATATTAGAAGAAATGTACTATCAACTCAACCAAGATCAGATGATCCTTATTTTACAGCTGTGTGTGAATTTAGAAAACACTTATTAAGATAAAACTAAACATTTTTACGGTATGTCGTTTTAATTGTTATGTTGAACTTAATTCATAATCTCAGATTTGACAGAAACAGAAGTAAATCTAGTTTTTCATTTAAAAAGGATCTTGAAAATTATAATACCTCGGAGTTACTAACTTCGGGAACATCAGAAAATTTAGACATTAAATGTCTTTCAACTCATTGGATATCAATTTACAGAAAACAATAAAACCCTAGTAAACTAGGGTTTTATTGGAGGAAATTAAAATAGACTTGAAACTAGTAGTAACAAAAATATTGATGAGAATGTTATTGCACAAAATTTTGTTATTATCATACTAGTCCAGTATCAATATATAGTAATAAAGATTGAAAGTCAAACAATATATTGATTTATTTTGTTTAATTTCCTTTTTTTTCTCATAATATTATTTTATGAGGAATTTTAAGATTGCTGTAGTCGGTAGTGGTATATCAGGTCTATCAAGTGCGTATTATTTGTCTAAGAGTTATAAAGTAGATCTTTTTGAAAAAAACTCCTATTTTGGTGGACATACTCACACGCAAACAATCAAACATAGAGGGAAAAATATTAATGTTGACTCTGGTTTTATAGTATTCAACGAAATTAATTACCCAAATCTATGCAATCTTTTTGAGGAGTTAAATGTTAAATCTTATGAAAGTGATATGTCTTTTGCCGTTTCAAATAAGATTGAAAATATCGAATATTCAGGAACTAATTTATCATCATTATTTTCTCAAAAGAAAAATTTACTGAATTTTAATTTTTGGAGAATGTTGTGTGAAATTGTTACATTTAATTTGTTAGCTAAAAAGCATATTAGAAAATATAAAAATTCTACAATTCAAGAATATTTGGATTTAAAAAACTATTCTGACTATTACAAATACAAACATCTTTACCCGATGGCAGCAAGTATTTGGTCCTCAGAAATCAATGAAATAAAAAAATATCCATTTGAGAAGTTTGTAATGTTTTTTGTAAATCACGGGCTTCTTAAAATTATTAATCGCCCGAAATGGAGAACTGTTTTAGATGGAAGTAAAAATTATGTTGAAAAAATTCTTGAGTCAAAAGATATCTCAGCTTATAAAAATAGTTCTGTAAAATTCTTATATAGCAAAAAAAATAAAATTTTTCTCAATGTGAACGGTAAAAAAAAAGAATATGATCATCTTGTAATTGCAGTTCATTCAGATCAGGTAAAAAAAATAATCAATTTAAAAAAAGAAGAAAAAAAGATGTTTGAAGATATAAGGTATACCAAAAATAAGGTTTATGTACATTCTGACAAAAAACTAATGCCAGAATCTAGAAAAGCATGGTCAAGTTGGAATTATATTGAAAATAAAACTAATAAAAGGGGAGTAAACGTTACATATTGGATGAATAAACTACAAAAACTGAATACTAGTTTAAATATTTTTGTTTCTCTTAATCCCTCTATTTTACCTTCTAAGGAAAAAATATTTAAAAAAATATATTATGATCACCCATTGTTTGATTTAAATACATTTGAAAATCAAAAAAAAATAACAACAATACAAGGAAACAAAAACATATGGTTTTGTGGAGCATACCTAGGTTATGGTTTTCATGAGGACGGAATTACTTCCGCGTTGCATGTTGTGAAAAGAATATTTGAAAAAAACAATGAAAAAAATTAACAACATTAACGATACTTTATTTGAGGGTATTGTTTCACATACAAGGTATAAACCTTTTACTCATTCATTTGCTTATCGTTTTTGTTATTTTTGGTTTTCATTGAACTTTAAACACAAATATAAATTTTTTAAAAAAAATAGATTTACTTTATTTTCATTCTACGACAAAGATCATGGAGAAGTTGGTAAAAAATCAAGTAACACATATCAATTATTAAAAAAAAAATTTTTAAAAGAAGGCAAAAAAAATATTTATGATATTAAGTCTTTTTGTTTACCTAGAATTTTAGGTTATGTGTTTAACCCAATAACTGTTTTTGTCGGTTTTGACGATAAAAATAAAGCGACTGCAATAATATATGAGGTTAGTAATACATTCAACGAAAGACACTCATATTATTGTGAAATAAATAAACAAAATAATGTAAAAAAAAGATTTCACGTTTCTCCTTTTTTTAATATAAATGGCCATTATGTTATTACTTTCAATATTGATAGAAGTTTCGTGAATTTGTTTATAAATTATAATATAAATAATCAAAAAATTTTCGAAGCATCGTTTAAGGGAAGATCAGTTGAAATGAATGACAAAAATCTCTTAGGAATATTCTTTAGTAATATTTTTCAAAATTTCAAAGTTACAATTTCAATACACTTAGAAGCCTTGAAACTTTTTGTAAAGGGTGCAACATATATAAAAAAACCAAAAAAACCAAAAAATTTTTTTTCAGAGGGCTGACAATTAATGATTTTTAACACTCAAAGTAAGTTAAATTTATTTTTAAATGTATTAGCACAGAGTAAATACGGCTCAATAAATGTTTATAAGGATAATAAGTCTATATTTTCTTTTAACGGAGAGCATGCGGGACCTGATGCAAATATAAAAATCTTAAATGAGAAATGCATTAGTGATTTTTTTTTAAGAGGTGACCTTGGTTGGGCTGAAAGTTACGTAGATGGAAATTGGGAAACATCAAACCTCACTGACTTTCTTGAATGGGGTGCAAGAAATTTTCATGAATTTTCAAAATATGTTAGAGGAAAATGGTTCACCATTTTGTATTTAAGGCTTAAGCATCACTTAAAAAAAAATAGCAGGTCTGGATCGAAAAAGAATATATCTTTTCACTATGATCTAGGCAACTCGTTTTACGAAAAATGGTTAGACGAATCAATGACATATTCATCAGCTATGTTTAAGAATCCTGAGGATAACCTTCTTAAAGGTCAAATTAATAAATATGATAATCTTGCAAATATTACGGGTGTCAAAGAAAATGACAAAATACTTGAAATTGGATGTGGTTGGGGAGGTTTTTCTTCTTTTTTAGCAAAAAAATACTCAGCAAATGTGACAGCAATTACAATTTCAAAAAAACAGTATGAGAAAGCAAAGCAAAAAATATACGATGATAAGCTCACAGATAAAGTTGATGTAAAACTTCTAGATTACAGAAATATTAACGGTAAATATGATAAAATTGTTTCTATTGAAATGTTTGAGGCAGTTGGAGAAAAATACTGGTCAAAATACTTTGATGTTCTAAAGAAAAACTTAAAGTCTGACGGATCAATAGGGCTTCAGACAATTACAATTGAGGACAAATTTTTTCAAAAATATAAAAAGTTTCCAGATTTTATCCAAACTTATATATTTCCGGGTGGTATGCTTCCCTCTGTAGAGGAAATGGATAAGGTCATAACATCTAAAGGCCTTCATATCACAAATAAAACAATGTTTGGAAATGACTACGCTAAAACAATAAGAATATGGTCTGAGTCATTTGAGAGTTCTTGGGACTGCATAAAAAGCCTTGGTTTTAGTGAAAGTTTTAAAAGACTGTGGAACTATTACTTAGGATATTGTGAGGGAGGTTTTAAATCTGGTAATATCAATGTTGGCCAATTTCTAATTAAGAAAGTCTAGATTGAAATCTATTTCTTTAAGAAATATAATTTATGCATTTCCCGCATTTGCATTTTCTATTCCCACCTTTCCAGTAATGATTATGCTCCCTGCTTTTTTTACAGAAGTTCATGGTTTCGAAATTTCAGTAATTGGAATACTTATTTTTTTATCAAAGCTTATAGATATAATCACAGATCCGCTTGTTGGATGGCTGAATGATAAAAACTTTTTTCCAAGAAAGGCTTATTTATTAATAGGTGGAATTTTGTCTGGTTTGGCACTTACACAACTTTTTTTGAAACAAGATATAGATCAAGAGATATTTCTCTTTGTTTGGCTTTCTATTTTATATCTTGGTTGGACGATGTTTCAAATTCCTTATTTATCGATTGGATATGATTTAGAAAAAAATTATTTCTTAAGAACTAAGCTTAGTGCAACTCGTGAATTTTTCATTTTACTCGGACTTTTCAGCTCTCTTGGTATCCCAATGTTTTTTAGTATTAGTAATGAAAAGTTATTGGAAAATATAGTTTTTATTGCCACACTATTTGGTTTAATGGGGCTGATTTTATTTTGTAGTTTGATTCCAGAAAACAAGAGAACCAATGACAAAAAAATTAAATTCAAAAAAGTTATAAAAAACTTAAAAAAAAATATATATTTTTCAAAAATTTTTTTGGTATTAGTTGTTAATAATTTAGCAAATGTATTTCCAATGGTGTTATTTGCTTTCTTTATTACTTATGTTCTAGGCGGTGACGATTCAAACCGGCAAACAACTTTGTTTTTTTACTTTTTATTTGCAATAATGGGCGTTCCTTTTTGGACGATTATCAGTAAAAAATATGGAAAAAAAGAAGTGTGGAGTCTTTCGTTATTTATGTCAGCAATGTTTTTTCTTTTGGTATTTTTTTTAGAAGATGGCAATTTTGTGTTTTTTATAATAATTTCTTGCATAACTGGATTTTGTCTTGGGGCAGATTTAATAATACCACCATCCATTCAGGCTGATATAACTGATTGGCATCGTAGTAAATTTGGTGAGGATATTTCTGGTGTGCTTTTTTCAATCATAACCTTTCTAAATAAATTTGCTTTTGCTGTAGTAAGTATTTTTGTATTCGGAATAATGGGGGTTTTAGATTTTGACACAGATGGTGAAATTAATACTAACGTTAGACTTTTTATAATAATTTCTTACGCTTTGGCGCCAATTTTACTTAAGCTCTTAGCTGCTTATTTACTTGTAAATTTTAAATTAAAAGAAAATGAACTTCAAAAAATTCAAAAAAAAATATATGGTTGATATTATTTAAATAAATTTAATGACGATGAGATTTTTTTTTACTATTTTAATTTTTTTAATTAGTTCTTGTAGTAGTCAGATGAATATAGAAAAGTTCAAAGGAAGTCAGCCAACATTAACTTTGGAAGATTATTTTGAAGGCAAGACAGAGGCCTGGGGAATGTTTCATGATAGATTTGGTAATTTAAAGAGAACATTTAAAGTAGACATTACTGGGACAATAGAATCTAGTACACTCACGCTTGATGAAAAATTTCTATATGACGATGGAGAACAAGATTCAAGAGTTTGGACTATCAAGATTTTAGGAAATAATCAATATAGTGGTACCGCTTCAGACGTTGTTGGAGAAGCTACAGGGATATCTGAAGGTAATGCTCTTAATTGGAAATATAAGCTTAATTTGAAAGTTGGTGACAGTACAATCTTAGTTGATTTTGATGATTGGATGTTTTTACAAGATAGAAATATTCTTATGAATAGGGCAGAAGTAAAAAAGTGGGGCCTTAATATTGGAGTAGTATCTATAACATTCTTAAAAATTAATTAACTATTTATGAATTCCTTTAAAAATTGAGCCTATTAATGGAAGATGTGAATAAAAATTTCTACCAGAGTCCCAATAATCAATATGCTTTGTAATTAACTTTTCTTTAATATAAATTTCACTCATACCTGAAAATGAGATTGTTTTTTTTAGAAACTCACAACTAAAATTCCACTTAACAACATTTACAAGCTTATGTTCATAAACCATTATGATTTTAAATTTTGGTTTCTTTAGCCTTTTAAACATTTTTTTGAGTAAAGCTTTGAATTGACTCTTACCTTTTATTTTTTGAAATGGGTCTTCGAATATGAAGTTTTCAGAAACGTTAGATAACAGGTCATCTATTTTATTGTCCTGAAGTCTTTCAAAGCGACTAAGATATTTTTGTAAGGCTTTTTTCATTAGGGAAGTTTTATTAATTTTTTAATCAGAAAAAAATAAATACTGTAGGGTAATAACCTTAAGAATTTCATGGGGATAATAAGTTTTTTAGGAAAAAAGATTTCAAATTGTTTACTCTCTAGTTTTTTATAAATTTTTTTTGCAGCATTCTGCGGCGTCATTAAAAAAGGCATAAAAAAAGGATTTTGATCTGTCATTGGTGTTTTCACAAAACCTGGGTTTACAACCTGTACTTTGATTTTACTTTTATGAAATTCAATGTTCAAAGTCTCGGCCAAAAACGTTAAGGCTGATTTTGTAACACCATAGAACCCTCCACCTGGTAAACCTTGGTAACCTGCTGGGGAAGATACAAAAACAATGTGACCTCTTTTATTTTTCTGCATTTCTTTAGCTACAGGCGAAAGAACATTGATTGCACCTAAAAGATTTATATCTATAACTTTTTTAGCTTCTGCTGTAGAAATTTTTGTAATTGATCCTGGACTATAAATTGCAGCATTGAGAATCAGTAAATCAATGTCTTTAAATTTTTTGTAAATAGACTTTGAAACTTTCAAACATTGATTTGGGTTATTGACATTCAAAGAAATGGGATGAATTCTTTTCTTATATATATTTGCTGTTTCTATTAATTTCTCCTTTCTTCTTCCGCTTATAATGACGTCATATTCTTGTTTGGCAAGAATTAGGGCAAGTTCTTTTCCAATACCTGTGCCCCCACCAGTAATCCATGCAACTTTATTCTTTTTTATAGTCATATTCCTTTAAAAAATACTCAACTGTACTCCCATCTTTTAGAAAAATCATTTTTACCCATTTTTTATCTTTATACCAGATGTCAATATTTACATCATCACCAGTAAACTCTTTACCTAATAGTTTATAACGTGAAGCTTTAAGTAAATTATCATAAATCATTTCATCTCCGAGGTATTTAATTTCAAAATTTATGTAACTACAATCTTGAGAATTCAAAACTTTATTTTTCTCTCCAGAAATTAATTGGTCAAACTTCCAGTATGTCGTTGGTGTGATTTTTTTATCAATTGTAAAATCGCCATGAGTTCCCAAAATTTTAAACTTGTTTTCTTTTTTATTAACTTTACAGTCCAACAAGTCACCATTATTGTCGGTACTGGCCTCCATAAAAACTAGCGTGTTATTCATCCATTTTTCATGATTTTTATGAAAATACTCATACACTACAAAACCAAGAAAAGTAACTTCGAACTTTATTTCAATATTTGATTCAATCAGACCATCTTCTTCATAGAAATCTAAGTTGTGATAACCAATTAATGAGCCATTTCTGTAAACATTAAAATTGAGTTTCTCAGCTGTTATGTTTGAAACTGATATTGAAGGTAAGAAAAGAGTAAAAAAGATAAAAAGAAACGTGAATTTTTTCAAGAGTTTGTTGAGTTGAGCCGGTAGGGTGTTAGCCCTACCAACTACGAATATTTTATATTATCTTCTTTGCCCAAATAATTGGATTAGCATGATGAAGAGGTTGATAAAATCTAGATATAAAGTCAAAGCTCCCATTATTGCTTTTTTACCTTCTTGTCCAGAACCATCAAAGTACATTGCCTTAATGCGCTGAGTATCATAGGCAGTAAGTCCTGCAAATACTAGAACACCAATTACTGAAATTCCAAACTGAAGCGCGGTACTAGCTACGAAGATATTTACAATTGAAGCTATCAATATACCAATTAGTCCAATAAACAGAAACGAGCCCCAACCTGTTAAATCCTTTTTGGTGGTGTAACCGTACAGACTTAGAGCTCCAAAAGCTCCGGCAGATATGAAAAATACTCGAGCAACTGATTCACCAGTGTACTGAATGAAAATTGATGATAGAGAAAGTCCCATCACAGAAGCAAATGCCCAAAATAGGATTTGAACAGTACTTTCCTTCATTCTTGCAATACCCATGTTTAAAGCAATAATGAAACCTAATGGTGCCAGCATTATTAAAAATGCTAGAGGCGAACCATAGATAGCTGCACCAAAAGATGTGTAGGTATTGGTGGTAAAATTGAAAGCCAACGTTGATGTAAGATGGGCGATGACACCAGTGAGTGCCAAACCAACTGCCATAAAAGAATAGACCTTATTCATGTAGGCTCTAAGACCTAAATCTATATCAATAGATGTAGATTTGGATTTTAGATCTCTTTCATAGTCGTAAGCCATTTTTAAACTCCTTATTTTAAATGTTTTACATGTAGTATAATATACTACTATTATTATTTATAGTTAAAATATGATACAAAATTTTTAAATCAAGATTTTTATTTTATTATGAAATATAACAAGTTAGGTAATACAAATATCGACGTAAGTCTAATTTGCCTAGGAACAATGACTTGGGGCGAACAAAATTCTGAAGAAGAAGGTTTTCAGCAGATGGATTTGGCAATTTCTGAAGGCGTAAATTTCTTTGATACCGCTGAACTTTATTCTGTGCCCCCAAAAAAAGAAACATGGGGTATTACAGAAAAAATCATTGGTAATTGGCTAAAATCTAGAAAATGCCGAAACAAAGTAATTATCGCTTCAAAGGTAGTTGGAAGATCTGGCATGAAGTGGTTTCGTAATAAGGAAACTAGACTTAACGAACAACAAATTAATGAAGCAATAGATGGTAGTTTAAAAAGACTTAAAACAGATTATATAGATTTATATCAATTGCACTGGCCAGACAGACAATCAAATTTTTTTGGGAAATTAGGTTATAAATTTGAGGAAGAATCTGATTTTATTGATTTAAAACTTCAACTTGAAGTTCTTTCAGATAATGTAAAAAAGGGTAAAATAAGATATATTGGTCTTTCTAATGAAACTCCCTGGGGATTAATGAAATTTCTTTCCTTAGCTGAAAAGTTTGGTCTTCCAAGAATTGTTTCTGTTCAGAACCCCTACTCTCTTTTAAACAGAAGTTATGAGGTAGGAATGGCAGAAATATCAATTAGAGAGAAATGTGGATTATTAGCTTATTCGCCTCTAGCATTTGGAATGTTAACAGGAAAATATGACAACGGAGCAAAGCCTGACGGAGCTAGACTGACCCTATATTCAAACATGTATACAAGGTATACAAAGCCGAAGGGCTTAAAATACTCAGAAAAATTCAACAGCCTTGCCAGAGAGCATGGTCTAACGCCAGTGCAAATGGCTTTAGGTTTTGTAAATTCAAGAGATTTTTTAACAAGTAATATTATTGGCGCAACTGATTTAGAACAGCTAAAGGATAATATTAATTCCTTCAGAATTAATTTAACAGATGATGTAATTTCTGAAATTGAAAAAATTCATGATGAAAATCCATACCCATGTCCTTAATCTATTTTTTTTGAACTAAGAAACTTGTTAAACAGACGATTAATATTCCGACTAAACTCATAAAATTTATTTTTTCGTCAAAGAAAATAAACCCAAATATTGTAGAAAAAATTATTCTAGAGTAACTAAGAATAACAACATTTTTTGTTTCAAAGTTTTTATAGGATTCCGTGTTAAAATATTGTCCAAGTAATGCTGTTAAAGTTATTAAAAAATAGCTCCCAATTAAATCAAAAGATTTAAAAGAAATTTTACTATAAAAAATTGAAAAAAAAATAATTGTAGAAAAAAGAGAGTGATAAAAAAGTATAGTTAAAGTTTCTTCCCTTTTACTCAAATAAGATATCGAAATAATACCTCCTGATACACATATCGCAGAGAATAAAGCCATGTATACACCAGTGTCACTCTGAATTTGTCCCGGTCTTGTAATCAAAATAATTCCCAGAAATCCTAAAAATATTAAAACGATCAGTTTTAAGTTTAATTTTTCTGCGAATATAAAAAATGAAATTAAACAGGTAAAAAAAACTTTTGTAAATCCAATTGTACTGGCTTGAGCTAATGTAAGGAACATCAAAGATTGATATCCGAAATACATGGCTGATACTCCGCAAAGACATCTAAAAATGTGAATTTTAATATTTCCTGTGTTTATCAAAAAAAATACCCTTTTTTGAGTCAATAAAATGGTTATCAATAATAATAACATCCCAAAAAATGATCTGTAGAAGACAAGGTTTTCTATGTTATCTATTAAAAGTAACTTTTTTATTTGGACGCCAAGAATTGCAAAAAAAAAACAACTAATTATCTGGTAAAATGGTTTTATTTTTCTCATTTCTTCTAACACTAATAAACTTAATATTTGAACATAAAATTAAACCAGATCCACAGATTATTGTTATAAGATCAATTTTCTCATCAAAAAAAATAAATCCCAATATAGTAGTAAATAACAATTTAGAAAAATCAAAAGACATCAAATTTGTCAACTTTGTTATACTTAGAGCTTTTGTCCAACAAAAATTCCCTAGTGTTGCTATAACTGAAATAATAACCAATAAGTATAATTGTTGAATATTTGGTGTTGACCAAACCATCATAGTAGGAATACCAGCGATAGGAGTCATCAATAACACCATACTAAACATTAGAGTGATTACAGATTCATTTTTTGATATTTTTTTTACCAACAAACCTGCTATAGCGTGAGTTATTGCAGCAATAAGCGCTAGAATAACTCCAAATTTTATTTCTAAGTCTGGTCGAATTATTATGATAGTTAAGATAAATCCAAGAAGAATTATAAAATTATTTAGTCTAGAAGTTTTTTCTTTAAAAAATAATATCGCCCCTAGATAAATAAAAAGAGGAGTGCTAAAGCTAACCGCCATGGCTTGTGAAAGGGGAATAAGTGAATAAGACCAAAAAAGAAGAATCATTGTGATACCACCAAAGATTCCTCTTAAAACTAAAAGTTTGATATTACTACTTTTATTAATTATTTTCTTAGTTTGAATAACAAAGGGAATAAGTAATAAAATACTAATTAAATTCCTAAAGAATGCTTGTTCGATGGGATGAATGAACTGAGAGCCAAATTTTATCAAAGCAGCGAGGACTGAAAAGAGAAAACAGGACGAAACAAGTAAAAAAATTGGGTACATATCTTATTTGAATTATAGTCTCTTGCAATTTATTAGCTAATATGTCAATAAAAATAATGAATTTAAAAATAACTTATAAATTTTTGCTAACCATTTTTGTAATTTTTGTATTTACTGAAATAAAATCCAAGGAACTAGGAAAATTTAATGATTGGAGTGCTTATGCAGAAGGTGAAGGAAAAAACTTAGCCTGCCTCGCAGTTTCAAAACCAAAAAAAGCAGAAGGTAACTATAAAAGAAGAGGTGAGATTTTTGCTGTTATTACTCATTTGCCTGGTCAGAATAAATGGAATGAGTTCAGTATAGTGGCTGGATACAATTATAAAGCAGATAGTAACCCAGAAATCACTGTTGGCGATGCAAAATTTCAATTATTTACGTCAGGATCAAGAGCATGGAGCTTTAGTCCTCCTGACGATGAAAAAATTATTAAATTCTTAAAGTCATCTATGAAAATGAAAGTTGTTGGAACTTCAACAAGAGGAACGATAACAACAGATACCTATTCTTTAATGGGTTTCAGCAAAGCATACCAGCAAATAAATGAAGCTTGCCAAAAGAAATAGTAAACTTTATGAATAAGAAAAAAAAAGTTGTTTTAGCCTTTTCTGGAGGACTTGATACATCTGTAATTTTAAAATGGCTTCAAAATGAAAGAAATTTAGAAGTTGTAACTTTCACTGCTGATATTGGACAAGGAAGTGAGGTCAAAGAAGCCAAGGATAAGGCTTTAAAACTTGGAGTAAAAGAAATTTTTATTGATGACTTAAAAGAAGACTTCGTTAAAGATTATGTATTTCCAATGTTCAGGGCTAATGCAGTTTATGAAGGTTACTATCTTCTAGGGACATCTATAGCAAGACCATTAATAGCAAAAAAACAACTTGAAATTGCGAAAAAAGTAGGCGCAGACTTCGTTGCACACGGTTCAACGGGAAAGGGTAATGATCAAATTAGATTTGAGTTGGGATATTATGCATTAAACCCAAAAATTAAAGTTATTGCTCCTTGGAGAGAATGGAATTTAAAGTCTAGAAAGGATTTAATAGAATATGCCAAAAAATCACAAATTTCTGTATCACCTGAAAATAGTTATGAGCCTCCCTATTCAATGGATGCAAATCTCCTGCATACATCGTATGAAGGAAAAATTTTGGAGGATCCTTGGGCGCAGCCAAACGAGTCAATGTACACAAGAACGATTTCTTGTGAGGATGCTCCTAACACCCCAACAATAATTGATTTAGAGTTTTTCAAGGGAGATTTAATTTCTATTAATGGAGAAAAACTATCACCTGCTAAACTTCTCGCTAGATTAAATAAAATAGGTGGTGAAAATGGAATTGGAAGAATTGATATTGTTGAAAACAGATTTGTAGGCATGAAATCAAGAGGTGTATACGAAACTCCTGGAGGAGAAATTCTTCTTGCTTCAAGAAGAGCAATAGAAAGTATTACACTTGACAAATCTTCAGCTCATTTGAAAGATGAATTAATGCCTAAATATGCAGAATTAATCTACAATGGTTTCTGGTTTACTCCAGAAAGAGAAATGTTACAGTCATTGATTGATAAATCGCAATCAAATGTCGAGGGTACTGTAAAGTTAAAAATTTATAAAGGAAATATTATTATACTCGGAAGAAAGTCAAAAAATAGTCTTTATAGCAGTGAAATGGCAACTTTTGAAGAAGACTCAATTTATAACCAAAAAGATGCTGAGGGGTTCATAAAATTAAACGCACTCAGGCTTAAACTACTCAAGCATAGACGATAAATCAGGAATTGGTTGGTTAAACTGAGGGTAGGATGCAAGAAGTGTGTTTAGAAGGAGACAGGCTATTGTCATAGGCCCTACTCCACCAGGAACAGGAGTGATGAGAGAACATTTTGTTAGACAATCGTCATAATCAACATCTCCAACTAGAACTTTTTTTGTATCTCTTTCAATTCTGTTAATACCGACATCGATTATTATTGAACCTTCCTTGATCCAATTTGACTTAACCATTTCTGGAATGCCAACAGCAGCCACAACAATATCAGCATCCTTACAGACAGATTCCAAGTCTTTTGTTCTTGAATGACATATTGTTACAGTCGCGTTCATTCCAAGAAGTAGTGCTGCCATTGGTTTCCCAACTATATTTGACCTTCCAATTATAACGGCATGTTTGCCTGATAGATCTTTTGAGACCTTTTTTATAAGAATACTACAACCCAAAGGGGTGCAAGGAACAAGTGAATTAAGACCTGACCAGAGTTTTCCAACGTTATTGGCATGAAAACCGTCAACATCCTTTTCAGGCTTTATTCTATCTAAAATTTTATCTGAGTTTACATGTTTTGGTAGAGGTAATTGTACAAGAATTCCTTGTACATTTTCATCATTATTTAATTTATCAACTAAATCAATTAATTCGCTCTCAGATACTTTCTCATTCAATTTATGCTCAATTGAATTGAAACCAACTTCAATTGTTTTTTCAATTTTATTCTTAACATAAACCCGGCTAGCAGGATTTTCGCCAACAAGTACAACGGCCAGCCCTGGGACTTTTCCTGTTTTATTTTTAAGTTGATCTCCAAATTTTTTAACCTTTTCTCTTATTTCAGAAGATATAAGTTTTCCGTCTATTATTTTATTGCTCATATTAGAATCCGTATTTTGTCATAATATATTGAAAAGCTTCAATTATTATTATTAATATTACAGGTGAAATATCAATTGCACCGAAGTTTGGGATAACATTCCTTATAACCCTAAGCAGCGGTTCGATCAACTTAAATAAAAAATCCATTACAATTGAAATTATTCTATTGTTAGTGTTAATAATATTAAATGAAATTAACATGCTTAAAATTACATAAATTATTACAGCATATTTATAAATCTGCAAAATTTGAAAAATGATGTATAAAAAGAAATCTACAAAATACATAATTCATAAGAATCTATTATGAAAAGCAAAACTGATCAATTAGATTTTGATTTTAGTAGACCTATAGATTTTCAAAGAAACATCAGTTCAGAAATTATTGATGATTGTGTTTCTGAGCTTTGCAAAGAAGATCAAAATTCTCTATTTAAGAAACACTTAAAAATTCTAATGCTTGAGCTTTACTATTGCTGGATTGAGTCTGATAAACAATTTCTTACAGTATCAATGTCAAAGAGAGGTTATAACTCAAAATCTAGATATAATCCCAACAATATATCTTCTTATTTAATAAAAGTTATTAATTTTTTGGTTAAAAATAACCTTATAAATTTTCATGCGGGTTTTTATGACACTAGAACAAAAAAAAGTAGATTGACTCGAATTAAATCTTCAAAAAAATTAATAAATCAATTTGAAAAAATCAAATTACTCTCCACGCAAGGAGTAAATCATAGAAAAAAAGAATATCTTTTAATTTATAATAAAGGAAAACTTTATGAATATAAAGATTCTTATGACACCCAAGAGATAAGAGTTGTTCTAGAAAATTATAATAAAATTATTTCAAAAACTCTTTTTGATATTCCAAGCTTTGAAGGAAAGATTTTAGTAAGAGGTGACAATAAAAAAATTACCATTTCTCCGTTTTCTTCGATTTTTTATAAAAAAGAGGTTGGTAAGTTAGACGAAGGATTAATTGGAGGTTGCTGGTGGAATAAGATCGATTTGCACTTGTTTTTGAATATTAAAAATAAACTAACAATAAATAATAAGAAAACAAGCTATTTAGACTTGACAAATTATTTTGCCAATTATTTAAGTTTGATTTCAAATTCCAATATTTCTATTCAACAAAAGTCTTTCTCCAAAGTATTGGGTTATGATCAATTATGTTATTTAATAATGAAGGGATTTCGGTCCAAAACATCCACAAGCTTTTTGAATTCTGTATTCAGAGAAAAAAAGAAATTTTCATTACAAAATTTCACTACAAATGAAATAGATGAAGCAATAAAAAATCACATAATGAATAATCAAAAACTTCAAAAATTTTTGTATAAAGGAAAAGATATTGGCTGGAATTTTCTTGTTTCTAAAATTTTCTTTAAGTTAGTTTCAGAAATTACTGGCATTAAGATTCCAGTTTTTTTAGTGAGGGATAAGATTTATTTTCCTACAGATAAAGAATCTCTTATCTTTGAGAAGTTAGAGAAAATTCTTTTCAATGAACTGCATATTAATAATTTAAAGTTACATTCTGAAAAAGCGTCTGATTTTACCTTTGAAAAAAGAAATTTTTTTGGAAGGTTAGTTAAATCCAATGTTGATTTTTCTAAAAGATATTTAGATAATAAAAGATTATTTAGAGTGGAGTAAGTCGGGATGAAAAAAATAGGAATCAATCAACTCAAATTTAGTAAAGGAAAAAAAATATACACTAAAGGTGATACAGCCCATTTTGCTTATTATGTTCATTCTGGACGTGTTAATATTTATAGTCCTGGTGGTCTTTTACTTGGAAAAATTGGAGAAGGAGAAATTTTTGGAGAAAGAGGACCTTCATTAGACGAATCTAGATCAGTAACAGCAGAAGCAGATTCAAACTGTATTTTGTATCCAATAGATGAAAAAAATTTAAAACAAAAACTTAAGGAAGCAGACCCTGTGGTTCGAGCAATTGTGAGGAGTTTGCTAATGAGATTGAATGATATAAACTTAAAAAGTGAAGATTTTTGGAGAAATTTAAATGTTGTTACTTCTCTATCAAACGAAGATGATTAAAGTGTATTTTTACCTTGTCGATGGAGTGTGTTTTCCTCTCCCTGAACGAGGTTCCAGAAGTCCTTCATATAATCATCACTGAATCTGTTGATGTTAAATTTTTTATAGTCAAATTTTCCAGTGACATCTGATTCGTTAAGAATTTCTTCTGCAATGCTTTCTCCTAAAACTGGGCAATACTTCATGGCTTGGCCTGATCCCAAATTATGGAAGAGATTATTGAATTTACTGTCTTTACCTAAAATAAACCTTAAGTCTGGTGTAATATCGAAGAATGATCTGTAACCGGAAGCGTATACTGTTTTATCGATATTCGAGAATCTTTTTTTTGAAATATCTTCATAATTTTTTATTTGGTTATATGCAAGAGACTGATTCATTGGTTCATTAAGGTATTCACCACCATTTACGGATGTAAGATCGTTTAAAAAATTTTTAGCAATTTCATATACAGATCTCTTCCTTGGTTGGTGTGCATGCATTTTATTCCCTCTCCATGATCTGAAATAACAAAGGTTAGTATAGTCTGCTACTATTGGATATTCGTATCTAATCTGTTTTGGGCTTTCCATCCAATTTACAACTGAAACAGGTTCAATTGTGACTGGTATTTTTAACCCTATCTTTGAAAATAATTGTGAGCTCCAGGCTCCAGTTGCATTAACAAAATTTTTAGCGTCCAGTTTTCCATTATTAGTTGTGATGCCTATTATTTCTTTACCTTTGGTTAAAATCGTATCAACCTCAGTTTTTTCCATTAAGACGACACCATTCTCATCTATTGCATCGTAAAGAGTTGACCGAAGAATGCTCGGATCTAACTGAAATGCTGCTGGTTCGTAAAAATACGATTCATTTTCGTCTGTAAGTAAAGTTTCACCGCATTTTAGAGTGGCTGAATTTGTATCAATTTCTTCGAAGACTAATTGAATTTTGCTCATTCGGTCGGATAGTTCAGACCATGCGGGGTTTTCTCCGTCTGAATTTTTCTTTGCTATCCAAATAGCACCAAATTCATCTATCTCCATATCTAGTCCCCAGACCGAAGAGAGTTTTTTCCACATTTTAGAACTCATGGATGCCATAATAGATGCATCAGGATCTGCATTTGCTGACCTAACAATACCTGAATGTCTAGAGGACTCGGCTGCGCATAGAACGGCTTTTTCTACTAAGCAAACTTTATCACCTTTGCCGAGTTTATTCAGTTTTCTTTGGAGAGAAATAGCGGCTGCAGCGCCTAAGCATCCTCCACCAATAACAATTGTATGATACATTTTTTTTTTGTATTAAAAGTCTATATTATTATAAGACTAGCATATAATAATAAAAAAATTAATTGCAACAAAAATTTATGAACAGAAATAGATCAAAAAAAATTAAAGGTAAAGGTTGGAATGGTATTGCAATAGAGTTAGAAGAAACAGAAAATTTTGATCTTTTGAATTTAGTTGAAATGAATCCCAATAAATATCCGTATTTTTTGGAAAGTTCTTCAAGAGGTAATGATTTAAACCGATATTCAATTGTTTTTTATAAACCCGAAGTCTTATTAGTCAAAAATTCAGCCAATATCCATTTTCTAAATGAATTTGACAAACTTTGGGATAAAAATAAAGTTGAACAGGACGAAATGATATACAAAGGTAATCAAATCCCATTTTATGGGGGATGGTTTGTTTACCTAGGTTATGAAATTGCAAAAGAAATTGAAAAAAAAATTGTTATACCATCGTCCCCTTATGTTTTACCAGATGCTTTTGCAGCCAGGGTAAATACGTCAATTATTTATGATCACGTTAAAAAAATTCTAATTTTGACAAGTGATAAAAAATTATTTTCTCAAGATTTCAACGATATTTTAAGCGATTTAGATAAATCAAAATTTTCACATGCAAATTTTAGCTCCAAAGGCTCGGTTAAGATTTATTCAAAAGGAACTTCAATTGAACATCAAACGCAAGTTAAGTCATGTATTGATTACATTTATCAAGGTGAGATTTTTCAGGCAAATTTATCAAGATTATGGAGGTTTAAGGTAGATGAAGAATTAACAGATATCGACATTTACAGGAAACTTAGGGAAAAAAATCCGGCCCCATTTGCAGGAATAGTAAGATATAAGAAGAGCTCAATTATTAGCTCCTCCCCTGAAAGATTAATATCTATTTTTGGGGATCATTTGCAGACTAGACCTATTGCCGGAACAAGACCAAGGGGGACGTCTGGTATTGTTGATGTTGAGCTAACTAGGGAGTTAATTAATTCGGATAAAGAGAAAGCTGAGCATTTGATGTTAGTTGATCTAGAAAGAAATGACATTTCAAAAGTTTGCGAACCAGGAAGTGTAAAAGTTGACGAAATGATGAGCATAGAGACGTATGCGCATGTTCATCATATCGTTTCTAATATAAGTGGCAAAAAAAGAAAAAATATAAATCCTGGCGAAATTATAAAATCAGTTTTTCCAGGTGGAACAATTACAGGTTGTCCAAAAGTAAGATGTATGGAAATACTTGCAGAATTAGAAAAGGAAGGAAGAGGTCCTTACACAGGATCATTTGGATACGTCACTCATAATGGAAATATGGATATAAACATTCTAATAAGAACAATTTTGAAAGAAAGTAATGATCTCTTTTTTAGAGCTGGAGGAGGAATCGTTGCAGATTCAATTCCACAAAATGAAACACTTGAAACAGAAGCAAAAGCCAATGGTATGCTGAAAGCAGTTGGGTCATTTAAAGATGAGTGATTTTATATCTTTGATAAACGGAGAATTTTCAAAGCATGTTTCTGTCATTGATAGAGGTCTTTCATACGGTGATGGTTTGTTTGAAACAATGTCTTGGTCTTATTTAGATGATGAAAAAGTTTTAGGTGTAGAATTCTGGGATAGGCATATAGAAAGAATAAAACAAGGTTGCGACATCACCAAAATAAAATTGCCGCCAACAGAAATTTTAACAAATTATAAAGAAAAGATTCTTAATGAATGCTTGAGAAAAGGAATTAAGGATGGTGTCCTTAAAATTGTAATTACAAGAGGAATTGGTGGAAGGGGATATAAATTTGAAAAAGAGATCGTCCCAACGGTCATCTTTTTGAGTTTTCCATCAAGAGAGATAAATAAAAGAACTCTTAATACAGGAGTAAAATTAAGATTTTGTGAATTTCCAATATTTGAAAATTCAATGCTTGCTGGATTGAAACATTTAAACAGAATTGATTCTGTCATGGCTAGATCAGAATGGGAGGAAGATGAATTCTTTGATGGGGTCATGTTAGACAGTTCAGGAAGTATTATTGACGGTACAATGACCAACTTATTTTTCTCTAAGAATAAAGTCCTTTATACTCCAATAATTAAAAAGAGCGGTATTAATGGGATAATGAGACAAGTGGTGATTGATAATGCTAAATTATTTTTTAAAGAAGTTTACGAAATTGAAATTAAAAAAAAAACTATTTCAACTTACGATGATATGTTTGTTACAAATTCAGTAATTAAAATATTACCAGTTACTCATCTAAGTAATAAAAAATTCAGAATAACAAATGCAACCAGAGAAATGATCAATTTTTTTTTAAAAAAAAGTAAAAGATCTAAAAATTTAGAACTAGTTTAGGTTATATTTTTTTCTTATACTTTCTAGGTATTCTTTTTCTCCTTTTTTAATAATAGCAAGCTCTTTGTATTCCTTAATGGCTTTCACATGCATATAATTGTTAGAAAAAATTTCTATTAGCAACTCTCTTGCTTTTATATTTGAAGGATAAAGATTTTTTAATCTACTAAGATACTTTTCTGCACTCTCTGTTTGATTGGTTTTCTTTTTTAGCAAAGCAATTTCTAGTAAGATATTTTCATTTTTTGGAAAAAGCTCTAATGCGTTTTTATAATATTTATCTGCTTTTTGATAGTGTCCACTCAATACACAGGTTCGTGAGAGAATTAACCAACCTTGAAGATCGTTAGGTTCTTTTTTTAATTTTTTTTCTAGAAAAATGATTAAAACCTGGGGACTTATGTTCTTAAAATTTTCAGGATCGTTTATTCCCTCTTGCACGATCTTATTTATTTTTTCCTCAAAGAAGAAAGTTTCAAGATTTCCTTTAGAGAAATAAATTATTGTTGTAGGAATAGTTATAAGCAAAAAGACAAGAAAAAATCCAAGAGTTTTTCTTTGGGATTTGTTTAGGTACAAAACACTTAGTGTTATTATTATCAGAAAAAGAATCAAACAAAGAAACATTATCTTTTTCTAAAAAAGTAAAATGTTAATAAAATAAAAAAGGAGATTGGTAACAACCATAAGCCAGCTGTGTCGAATCTTAATGGAGGAGAGAAAAGGACGAAATCACCATATTTTGAGTGAATAAAATTCATTATTTCTTCTTTCGATTCACCTTTTTCGAGTTTAATCCGGACAATTTTTCTTAAATCTTTAGCTATATCAGCATTCGAATTCTGAATATCTTCGTTTTGACAAACTAAGCATCTTAGTTCTTTGCCAATTGCTCTTGCTTGGGCTTCCAATTCTTTGTTTTTTAAAATTTCATTAGGTTCAATTGCAACGGCTTCCGATAGAATGATATTCATAAAAAAAATAAAAATAATCATTATTTTTTTTTTGTTAAATTTTTAAAAATTTCAAGATCTCTCTTCATAATTGGACCTACATGTCTGTACTTTACTAATCCATCTTGAATTATGAAAGTTTCAGGTAAACCATAAACTCCCCAGTTTATACTTTGAAGACCATTATGATCCATTCCAATTACTTCATATGGACTACCAAGTTCTTCCAACCATGGGAGTAAATCTTTTTTTTTATTCTTTTTTGCAATCCCAAATACTGGGATGATGTTACTTAATTGTAAAAGTTGAGGATGTTCAATTTTACAAGGGGGACACCATGATGCAAAAAAATTCAAAATAACAACCTCTTTTTTTTCTAGATCAACATTGGTGAAATTTTTTCCTTGAAGAGATTCAATTGAAAATTCAGGAATCTCTTTCGAAATTAAGTTTGAAGGAACCAAATTTGGATCTTTTTGGAGTCCTTCATATAAAATATAGATACAGAAAAAAAAGAAAACCAAAAAAAAATATTTCATTATTTCCTTGATAAACTATTTAGAAATGAAAGTGAACCACCCGTAGCAAGAAAAAAAACACCAATCCATATCCAAATGGTGAATGGATTAAACCAAATCCTTGTAGTCCATTTGGTTTTATCCTCGTGAACATCTCCTATTGCGATGTATAGATCTCCAAAAATACTTGAATGTATAGCCGCTTCAGTTGTTACTTGTTTACCTGCATTATAAAACCTTTTCTCTGGTCTAAGAATCTTAATTTGTTCACCTTGTTTTTTAATTGAAAAAACACCCATCTGACTGATGTAATTTGGTCCTTCTATTTTTTTAACACCAAGAAATTCTACATCAAAGTTTTTAATTTTTAATGATTGGCCTACTTCTTGGAATTGAATTTTTTCTTGTTTAAGAATACTACTTCCTGTTGCTCCGATAATCAACAAGCCAATTCCAATATGTGCTGTGATTTGAGCAAAGATTTTTTTTGGAATTCTTAACTTTTTATCTATGAACTGAAAGACTTCAAATAAAGAACTGAAAATTATCCAACATCCTAATGCTATAAATATAATAGATAAAATAGGGGTTTTATAATTTAGATACCACACTAAGAGTGAAATTATAAAAAAACAAAAGATAAGGATTTTTATTCTATTTAGTAAGACAATAAGATCATCTTTCCCCCATTTAGTAAATGGACCAATAATCATACCTGCAATAAAAGGAAACATTACAGGCATAAGTATCGAGTTAAAAAAAGGCGCTCCAACTGAAATTTTTGAGTTAAACAAAACGCTAGCAAATAATGGATAAATTGTTCCTACTAAAATTGTAAAAGTTAACGAAAGCATGAAAATATTATTCAAAGAAATCATTCCTTCTCTTGAAATCAAGGTGATATCTACGCGCCTCAATTGTATATTTTTGTTAATGTATTTAAAAATACCAAAAAAGCTTATAGAAGCTAAAAGAAGAAGAATGTAAACTCCTCTTGTTGGATCATTGGCAAATGCATGGACAGAAACCAAAACACCAGATCGAACTAAAAATGTCCCGAGCAGACTAAGTATAAATGTAAGAATTGAAAGGATAATTGTCCAGTTTATAAAGATTTTCTTTTTATCGGCAACGACAATTGTATGAAGAAGTGCGGAGGCAGTCAGCCAAGGCAGCAAAGAGGCATTCTCAACAGGATCCCAAAACCAAAATCCACCCCATCCTAATTCATAATATGCCCACCAACTCCCTAGACCTATTCCGCATGTCAAAAAGATCCAGGATATAAAAACCCACGGCTTTAAAATTTTTATAAAGTATTGTTTTACACCATCCGACAAAGCAGCGACTGATATGGAATAAATTATTGAAAAACCAACATAACCAAGATAAAGGAAAGGCGGATGTATAGCTAGTCCTGGATCTTGTAAAAGTGGATTTAAGTCACCTCCTTCAGTTGGATACGGAAAAGATTTTTCAAATGGATTAGATGTAAAAATTACAAAAGATACCACTAAAAAGCATAAACTATTTTGAATTTTGAGAACATTATTTTTAAATTCTTCAGTGGCTGAACTATTTTTGGAAAATAAAAAACCAAAAAAAGTCATTACTAATAACCATAAAAGTATTGATCCTTCGTGATTTCCCCAGACGCCAGTAAATTTATAAATTATTGGAAGTTGGCTATTAGAGTTCTGAGAAACAACATTTAAAGAAAAATCAGAAATTAAAAAAGAATAGGTTAAAGAAATGAATGAACTTAAAGTGAAAAAAAAAATTAAGTTTGTTACCTTTAAATGATTGAAAGTAAAATTTTTTGGACTCAGATGTGAATAAATCAGTTGAGCGAAGCTGAAGCTTGAAATAACAAGAGTTAATGTCAAAAACACAAAGCCAATTTCAGAAATCATATTTTTTTATCCTTTATTGATTTGATATCATTTATTTCAGGTGGCATATAATTTTCATCGTGCTTTGCTAAAACTGTTTTCGCTTCAAACTTACCAACATTTTTCAAAAAACCTTCAACAACAACACCTTGTCCTTCTTTAAACAAATCAGGGAGAATTCCAATATACGAAATAACTAGTTCTTTTTCAAAATCTGTTATGACAAAAGATATTTCTTCAAGTTGTCTTCCTTCAATTGTTTTAATTTTTTTAACTAAACTTTCGTCTTTCACCATGCCACCTACCCTTATCATTTGTGTCGTTTCTATTTGTTTTTCAAAAACTTCGGTTGGTGAGTAAAAAAAAATTAAGTTTTCTCTCAAATTGATAAGCAAAATCGTACATCCAAAAGCAAAGAACGCCATAGAAATTAAAATAGTAATAAATCTTTTATTTTTTTTCTTCATTTTTAATCAAACTAACAAACTCTTTCTCTAGTTTTTTTGTTTTTGAATTGCTTAAAATGAATATCAATAAAATAATAGAAAAAACAATCAAATATGATGAAAGTACATATGAAAAATGATCACCTGAATTAATAAAATTTACAAAATAATTCATTATACCATCCTGTTGAATCTTATAACTTCAATTTTTCGTTGTATTATTTCACCTCTGACTCTCACCAATAAAATTGAAATAAAGAAAAAGAAAAAGGAAAAAGTCATTATAAATAAAGGTAATAACATTGATGAATCTATTGAGGGAGAAGAAAACTTGGAGATGCTGGCTGGTTGATGAAGAGTGCTCCACCAATCTACAGACCATTTAATAATTGGAAGATTTATAATACCTATTATTGCTAAGATTGACGAGTATCTGTCAGCCTTTGATTTATCCTCGTAAGCATTATTTATAATTATTAGTCCTAAATAGATAACAAGTAAAACTAATTCAGACGTAAGTCTTGCATCCCAGACCCACCATGTCCCCCAAGTTGGTTTCCCCCAAATTGAACCTGACAACAATGTAGCTAGAGTGAAGCAAGCTCCTATGGGTGCACATGATCTTGAAATTAAATCTGCAAGTGTATGCTTAAATACAATCGAAAAAATGCTGCATAAAGCTATAACTGAATATATCATTAATGAAAACCACGCACATGGAACATGTATATACATAATCCTAACAGTCTCTCCTTGAAGATAATCTGGAGGACTCCCAAAGAAGCAAAAAAATAAGCCCACAAAAAGCAAGATAATTGCAATGTTCAATGTTATTGGTTCAATTTTTTCAATTAATCTTTGAAACCTCAACGGGTTTGCTAAATTAAAAATCACTTATTTATCTCCCTCATAATTAATCTTCCAGCCATTAGGCATACTGGTAATGTAATAAAAAAAATCCCAATTAAAATTAAAAATTGATTTTCTTTTAAATTATAGTTCTCAAATAAAGTTCCAGTAGAGGTTGTAAATATAATCATAGGTATGAAAAATGGTAAAATAATTACAAATTGAATAATCTTATTCCTTTTAAGTTGAACTGAAAACAATGAGGATAGTATTGAAATTAAAGTTAAACTAGGTGTTGCAAGCAATAAGTTTATTATGAGACTTATTAATTCATGTAATGTGATTTGAAAGAATACAAAGACTAATGGCACTAAAAAAAGCATTGGAATCATTATCATAACACACATTGCTACACTTTTAGATACGATAATGCTTTCTTCACTAAAACCAAGAAACTGAAGTTCTTTTAAACTTCCGTCGTTAAAATCCTCATTCAGAAAGTTTTCTGACACAAGCATGATTGAAAAAATTAAAACAATCCAGACAATAGATTTGTAAAAAACTTTTACATAAGAAATATCATTTACAGAAAAGACGAATATTAAAGACGCTATTACAAAAAAA
>CACODD010000003.1 GCA_902625895.1 uncultured Alphaproteobacteria bacterium | reverse complement strand
GAGTTAATGGAAGGAAACGTATTAATTAAAATTCATTACACAAGTTTTAACTATAAAGACGGTTTGGCAATTCTTAACAAAGCACCAATTATTAAACGATTTCCAATGATTCCAGGGGCAGATTTCTCGGGTGTGGTTGTGAAATCCAACTCAAAAAAATTCAAGAAGGGGGACAAAGTTTTATGTAATGGGTGGGGTATTGGAGAAAAACATTTTGGTGGATTCGCAGAGTATGCGCAAGTCAAAAGTGATTGGTTAATTCATTTACCGAATAACTTTTCACTTCAAGAAACGATGATTATTGGAGCTGCAGGATACACTGCTGCTTTGTGCGTTCAGGAATTGTTAAAAAAAGTAAAAAAACCAACTACAAATAATATTTTAGTTACAGGTGCATCAGGAGGTGTTGGTTGTATTGCAGTAAATTTATTGGCTAATTTGAATTATAAAGTTGTGGCTTTAACAAATAAAGATGAAAAATTCTTAAAAGAATTGGGTGCTTCAAGCATTATTAAAAGAGATACTTTTAATTATTCAAAAAATCCTTTATCCAAACAAAAGTGGCAGGGGACTATCGATACTGTTGGTGGAGAAATCTTGTCTACTATATTAGCTGAAACAATGTATGATGGGATTGTAGTTAGTACAGGTTTAGCAAAAAGTGCAACATTAAATACAACTGTTTACCCGTTTATACTAAGAAATATAACTTTATCTGGAATTGATTGTGTTTATGCTAGTTATAAAAAAAGGGTCAATGCATGGAAATTTTTAGAAAAATACTTGGATAAAAGAATTCTAAAAAAAATAAAAATTAGCAAGAGTTTCAATGACTTGCGCGACATATCTAATCAAATATTAAAGGGAAAAATAAGAGGAAGAACTTTGATAAAAGTTATATAATGCCAAAAAAAAATACAATAAAAAATTATAACTTTGAAGAAATAACAGAAATATTTAGATTTGCTTCAAACAAAGCTGCATCTAAAATTCTAGAAATATATGAATGCGATCAAGTAACCAAGACAATAAAAAAAGACAACACTCCTTTAACAAAAGCTGACATTGAGTCTAATAGAATAATAATTGAAATACTCAAAAAGGAATTAAGGTCTATTACAAGGGTTTCTGAAGAGTCACAAATCCCTGATTGTAACGATTTTGATGAATTTATATTAATTGACCCTTTAGACGGTACTAAAGAGTTTTTAAATAAGAACGGCGAATTTACAGTAAATATTGCACTTATCCAACAAAATCGTCCACAAATTGGAGTTATTGATGTTCCTGTACTAAAAACACAATATTATTCTAATGGTTATAATTCGTTCAGGTTAATAAAAAATGAGGCACAAATAATTAATTCATCTAAATCAGCTGAATTGTCAATAGTTTGTAGCAGATCACATTTAGATAAAAAAACAGAGGATTTTTTATCTAAAATTAATTATGAGAATCCTTTAATAAAAAAAGGTTCTTCTTTAAAACTTTGTATGATAGCTGACTCAAAAGCTAATCTCTATGTAAGGTTCGGCACAACAATGGAATGGGATATCGCAGCTGGACATTCAATAATTCAAACTTCTAATGCCAATCTGCTTGGTTTTGAAAATAACGATATCTGTAAATTTTTGTATGGAAAGAAAAATTTTAGAAATGGAGCTTTTATTGCTTATAGCCAATCAGTTGACTTAGATTCAATAAAAGAACATGCCTTGAGCTTGGTATAAAATAATTTAACATAATATATATTATACGACTTGCTTTATGGAATTCTTTAAACTAATGCCAACAGCTATTACTGTACCCTTTCCAATGTCAAGATTTATAGTTGTTGTTTAATATTAGGTAACAAAGAGATCTTAGTTCTTAAAGATCAACAATGAAGAATCTTTAAAACTTAAGATGCAATCTTGCATGTAAAGTTTGAATTTTTGATTCATCTAAACTTTGGCTGTCATCAGAAGAGTAATCCCCATAGACATAGTGAGCCATTAGCCTTACATTAGAGTTAAAGTAATGATTAAAACCAAAAGTATGTAATTGTCCAGCTCCACCACCTCTGTCAGCAGTTAAGCTGCCATAATCTAAAAAATCAATTGCTTCATATTGATATTTCGGTATAAAACAGTTTTTTTCGCATATAAAAGAGCTCAATCCACCTCTACTCATATCATGTTTAAACTTTCCACTTAGAGCGTATGCAATCCCTAGCGACCCACCGTGACCATTTAAATCATCTTCTGTCTGCCCATCTACTCTGGTACTGTATTCATATTCTCCATATTGATATTCAGCTTGTGCAAAAAATTGGCCGTAAATTACACTCAATTGAGGACCAAAAAATTTAAATGTATTAGTGTCTGACATACTATCATCATCCACAGCTCTATCATTAAACATATGGATGTAGTTTGCTCGTGCACTATCACCTCCGTAGGTACCAACAAAATTACTTAAATCTAAAAAACTATAATTTACCCCAATAAAAGCAGAGGCATTTTTCAACTCATCTTTATAAAACTCGTATTTTGAGGTTACGCTAAAACCAAATGTTTCATGTCCATCTTCGCTAATACGCTGATCAAAAGCCATTTCACTCCCATGAAAAAGGGAAGTTCTAAAGTGAAATCTATCACTAAAAGCACCAGATGAGTCATAATGTATGCCTGTTCTGTGTCCAAAGTTCATCATCTCATTATGATGGGGTCTTTGAAACATTAAGTTATTTGAGCTTGTACTTTCATGCAATCCTCCGGCAGCCTTGTGATTTCCGATAAAAACAGTACCTAAACCTTTAAATGCCTTAGAAATAAAAAGTTCCTTGAAAGTTAAGTCCCGACTTTCGCTATCATCACCTCCATCTGAAAGATCAGGAGTAATATTAAACCCCCAACCATCTCCGATATTCCCACTAATTGAAAATCGTACTCTTCTGAAATCTGACCCAAGCCCTCCATGGTGTACGTCTGAGGTTAATTGTGTTCCGTTTGTATCAGTAGTCTCATAATCAAGTACTGTGGCAATGTCATACATGATTCTACCTTTAATTTGAAAACTGTATTTTCCATCAGAGCTTTTTATTTGCAATCCTCTACCCTTCTCAAAATATGCCTTATTTTTTTTATTATTATCTAGATCTGTTTCAATTTTTTTTATTTTTTCTTTTAATAACTCGATCTCTGATGAATTGTCTTGAGAATGTAAAGTATTAGAGGTAAAAATTAAAAAGAAAATAAGATTAAAAAAAACTATGTATTTCATAAGTTATCTTTCATTAAAATGAGTTAATAATTAAAGCACATTAAAAATTATTTGTTATCTTTTTGTTACATTTTTGTTAAATAATTATTAAGAATATTTAAAAAAACTAACCCGATCCTAAATAAAGCATTCCTCCTCCATATAAAAAACCAGTAATCAGAAATATTACAAAGGTATAACCCATAATCTGTCGCATATGAAGTCCCGCTATTGCAAGAAGTGGTATGGTCCAAAAAGGTTGAATCATATTAGTCCACTGATCCCCATAAGCAACTCCAAGTACCACTACATAGGGCTCTACATTAAGATTCTTGGCAGCTTCTATCATAACAGGACCTTGAACAGCCCACTGCCCTCCGCCGGAAGGAATAAACATATTTACCAGGCCACCCGATAAAAAGGAATAAAAACCTAGTGTTTCAGCAGAAGAAATTTGAGAAATTTTTGCTGCTACTACATTTATTAGGCCAGTATCTGACATCATGCCCATTATTCCTGCATAAAACGGATATTGAAGAATAATTGGTCCGACTGTTATTGCCGCATTATTAACCAATTTCACATAATGAATTGGTGAACTGGATAAAATAAGTCCCAACCCTAAAAATGTCCAACTCACAAGGTTTAAATCTAAGGAAAATCCTTTTTGATGAAAAATATAAAAAATGAAAAACAATAAGACAAAACCTACAAATAAACTTATTAATCTATTGTTTTCAATTGCTTGTGCAAATGTTCTATTATTTTGGTTTAGATTTTGCACATCGTCTTTACTGTTACTAAAACGAAAAACATTTGGATCTATCTCTTTAATCTCTGTTTTATTCGTAGGTCTCATTAAAGGATTTATGATTGTTATAATCGCAAGAGTTATTATTGCTAACGTTATATTAAAATTAGTAAATATTGTTTCTGTAACAGGGAGAATGCCTATTTGTTCTTCTAAAGAGTGTCCGCTTGAGGATACAAATAATGCCGCGGAAGAAGAATACCCCATATGCCAAATTACATAACCAGAATAAGCAGATGCAACTAAAAGAGGATAATGAATTCTAATTCTTTTCTTTGAGCATCCAATAGCTACAAATTTTGAAATAATTCCGCCGACAATTAATCCAAAAGACCATGCAAATAAACTTGCTAACCCCGAAATAAATGTAACAAGAGCATAAGCTTGAATTTGCGAATTAGGGTAAGATCCAATCTTAGATAAAATATTTTCAACTGGCTTTGTATGAGCAAGAGCATGAGCCGATATCATTATTATTGTAATTTGAGCAGTAAATGTAAACAGCTTTGGAAGACCATTACCCCAAGCCTCCAAAACTTCAATAGAAGTGGAATCTGTGCTAACAAGTGCCAAAGCAAAAGTTAACACAGACAAAACGATTACAAAAATAAATGCATCTGGGTAATATCTTTCAACTAATTTAACAAACGGTTTTGATAAGTTGTTAAATATTCCAAGTTTTTGTGATGACATTTTCTTATTTGACTTTTAGTGCAATAACCTTTCCTTCAGCCATTACTGGAATTATAATAAGATTCTTATCTAAAATAACCTCATGATCAGCCGCACCTTTACCAACTTCAGCTATTACTTTGAATTTTCCCTTTTTATTAATATTGTAAAGCTTTGCACCAGTCCAATCAGTAACGAAGTATGAACCTTTACCATCGGACTCTATACCGTCTAAATTACCGATAGGTTTCTTACCTAAATTCTTCATTTTTTTGGTGTGAATATTAATACTTTTTAAGCTTCCTTTGAGCTCTGGAGTTCCCCAGCCTTCCATTACTGCCCCCCAACTTCCAACTATCAAATTACCATCTTCTTCATCAATGTGAATTCCATTAGGCGCTAACCCTGGACTATAAAACCATGCAGGAAGTTGTCCGAATTGATTTAATCTATAAATAGTATCATTATATGTATCCCCCACATAAACATTACCATACTTATCATGAGTAACGTCATTCATACATACTGAACCATAACCTTTATATTTATTTGTAACTTTAGCAGTAGCGATGTCTACTTCTACTAGCTCATCAACATCAGCGATATATAATTTATCATTACTAATTGTAAGCCCTTTAGGAGCATTAAGTTTATTAATCCATTTTTTTTTTATAATAGTTCCATCAAGACCAAGTTTGGAAATATACCCAGTACCATCTTTTTTAAAAGGATGATCTGTAATGTTTGAAACATAAAGAACATCATTTGTTGGGTCATAGATTACAGATTCTGGTAATTCAAAAACTTTTTCAGTTTCCCATACTTTCTCAACGTGACCATCCGAGTGGGCAGTTTTATCTAAGAAATTAAGCGATATTATCGCAAGTATCATCAATAACTTTTTCATTTTTACTCCTTTTATTGTTTTAAATTATTAGGCATTGATAAATCTACTCCTTTTGACGAACCAGAAGTCGGCCATCTTTGAGTAATCGTTTTTCTTTGGGTGTAAAATCTTACACCATCTGGGCCATAGATATTAAGATCACCAAATAGCGAATTCTTCCACCCACCGAAACTGTGGAATGAAGTAGGTACCGGCAATGGTATGTTAACACCTACCATTCCAATTTCTACATTTTCAGAAAAGGATTTCGCTTGTTCTCCACTTCTCGTGAAAATACAACATCCATTCCCAAATTTGTTATTATTAATAAGTTTGATTGCATCTGACAATTTTTTCACTTCGATAATTTGAAGAACTGGACCAAATATTTCATTCTGGTATGATTTCATATTCGAACTGACATTGTCAATAATAGTGGGACCAAGAAAATAACCATTATTAGAATTTTTTCTTTTTAGAAAGTCTCTCCCATCAATTAAAACTCTGGCTCCCTCCTCTTCAGACATGTCTATATAATTTTTAACCGATTCTAAATGCTCTTTTGAAACTAATGGCCCAAAACTATTAGAATGAAGATCATCAAATCCAAATTTTAATTTCTGCACTTTTCTTTCGAGATCTTGGATAAATTCATTCTTTATATCTGAAAAAACTACCGCAACAGATAAAGCCATGCAACGCTGACCTGACGAACCGTAAGCAGCAGATATTAGCTGATCTGTTGTATAATCTATATCAGCATCAGGTAAAATCAAAGCATGATTCTTAGCACCACCAAGAGCTTGACATCTTTTACCTGAAATTGCAGAGGTTTCATATATATTTTTAGCAACAGGTGTTGAACCCACAAAACTTACAGCTTTTATTCTATCATCTTTTATTAACTTATTTACTACACTCTTATCTCCATTTAATAAATTTAAGAGTCCACGAGGAGCTTTAGTTTGATTAAATAGCTCAACTATGAACATAGAACCAAGTGGATCTTTTTCTGAAGGTTTTAAAATAAAGGAATTTCCAGCAGCAATCGCAAGTGGAAACATCCATAGAGGAACCATTGCAGGAAAGTTGAATGGCGTAATACCTAGAACGGGCCCCAATGGCGAAAATTCACTCCATGAGTCTACAGAGGTACTAATATTTTTGTTAAATTCTCCCTTTAAAATTTCTCCTATACCGCAGGCGTACTCTACATTTTCAATACCTCTTCTAATTTCACCCACTGCATCATCGTGAACTTTTCCTAAATCCTTACTTATTATTTCCGCAAGTTTCTGTATATTTTTTTCTAGCAAGACCTTGTATTCGAATAAAATGGAAGAGCGTTTAGCAATTGAAAAATTTTTCCATTCATTGAACGCTTCTGTTGAACTGTTCAATGTGTTTTCAATTATTTTATCGGAAGCATTCGAAATAGTTGAAATAATCTTGCCATTAGAAGGATTAAAAATTTCAATGGGAGCACCAGAATCATGAATTGATTTTCCGTTGACTATATGTCCTAAATTTTCTACCATTAAAGATAAGATTACATTAACCTATTTGCATTTCAATTTAAATTTTTGAATTATAAAAATGCAAAAAAGCATTTTAAAAAAATAGTTTTAAATATATTATATCTTCATGTTTAATTGGAACGATTTGAGTTCTTTTCTTGCACTTTCTAGATGTTCAAAGTTAAAGCTAGCTTCGAAAAAATTAAAAGTTGAACCAACCACAATTGCAAGGAGAATTGCAAGGCTGGAGAAAAATATTGAATCTGATCTATTTAATAAATCACCCAAAGGATATATTTTGACAGAAAAAGGAGTTGAATTATTAAGACATGTTGAAAAGATTGAAAATGAAGTATTTGAAATTAATGATAATTTTTTAAAATCAAATCCTAAAATCAGAGGAAAGGTTAGATTAAGTGTTGGAGAAGGACTAGGTGTTGAAATAATAAGTAAAAACTTGAATCTTTTCTATGAAAGATTCCCAGAAATTGAAATAGAACTTCTTGCAGATACAAAATCAAGAAGTTTATCTAACCACGAGGCTGATGTACTTATATCTTTGTCACGACCAAATAAAGGAAGACTTTTATCTTGGAAGTTATGTGATTATTTCGTAAAACTATATGGATCTAAAAATTATAAGAAAGATATTAAGAATATCAAAAGTTTAAAAGATTTAAATAGTCACAATTTCGTTAGCTATGTTGACGAATTAATAGAGTTTCCTGAATTAAATTATCTTAAAGAAATTAATAACAAGCTTAACGTTGTATTTTCAAGTAATAGCCTTCGTTCTCAATTACATGCTGTTAAAAAAGGGGTTGGGTTGGGACTCTTGCACTCTTTTATAGCAAGAAATCATCAAGATTTAATTCCTGTGTTACCAAATTTAGTTAATATAAAGAGAGAGTATTGGTTAGTTGTTCATGAAAATTTATACAATTTACAAAGAATTAAGGCAGTTACTTCTTTCCTTGGAGAGATATTAAAACTTGAAAAAATAATTTTAAATAATTAAACAATCAATTTTAGTCCATCGTATGCAGGTTGACAATTATCAGGACAAAGCGAGTTGATATGATCGTAATCAACTTCGTAGTTCATGTGAGTTAGAATAGTTTTTTTTGGTTTAATAATTTCTATCCATTTCATAACTTTATCGTAATGTGCATGAGATTTATGTGGTTCAAATCTTAGACAATCTACAATCCATAAATCTAATTTTTCGAGTTTTTTTAAAATATCTGGACTTATATCAAAAACGTCCGAACAATAAGCAAAATTATTTATCCTAAATCCCGTTGATAATCCAAAGCCATGATCTTGCTGAAAACTCAAAATATCTAAATTTTTAACTTTAAATGATCCATTTATTTCATTTGGAATTAAACACGGTTTATAATAAAAACCGTTGGCCTTGGGAGATAGTTTATCAAAAACATATGCAAATCTACTTCTAATTTCTTCTATATTTTCTCTAGTAGCATACAAATTTAAATCTTTTTTCATTAAGACGTTTAAAAATCTAAAGTCATCAATACCATTGATATGGTCTGCGTGACAATGAGTAATTAAGACTGCGTCCAAATTTTTAACATTTGCATTCAAAAGTTGTTGTCTCAAATCTGGAGTAGCATCAACTAATATTGATACGCTAGGAGATTTAATTAAAATGGACGATCTAAGCCTCCTATTTTTAGGGTTCTTTGGGTTACAATCACCCCAATTGTTTCCAATTGCTGGTACACCAGAAGAACTTCCGCAACCCAAAACTGTTATTTCAAGTTGCATCTTTAGCCTTTGAAAATAAATTAAAAAAATTTCTTGTAGTTTCGTTAGCGACCTCTTCGGTATCAATTTTCTTAATTTTTGCTATTTGTTCTAATGTATATTTCGTGAATGCAGGCTCGTTTCTTTTGCCTCTTTTAGGTACAGGAGCAAGGTATGGTGAATCTGTTTCTACAAGAATTTTATTTAAGGGAACATACTTAACTATTTTTCTAATTTCGTCTGCCTTATCAAAGGTGATAACTCCAGAAAAAGATATGTAAAAACCGTTATCTAATGCACAATTAGCAAGAGATTTACCAGACGAAAAACAGTGTATTAGACCTATAGAATTGTATTTTTTTACAAAATGATTTAGAAAGAAAATTGTATCTTCATCTGCATTTCTAGTATGAATTACAGTTGGAGAATTTGTTTCCCCAGAGACTTGCATGTGTGTTTCAAAAAAATCTATTTGATTTTGCTTGTTTTCTAAACTTCTATAATAATCCAGTCCAGTTTCACCAATACCCACAACTTTCTTTTTCAGTAAATTTTTCAACAATTGAGATTTAAGTTTTGTAATATTTTGAATATCTAGCTTTATTGGAACATTATTTGGATGAACTCCAGTGGTACACCAAACATTTTTATATTTTTGAGTTAAATTGTAAATCTCTTCAAACTTTTCAAGATTAACTGATATATTAAGCATGTAATCTACATCTTTATCTTTCGCATTTTTAATCACATTATCAAGATCATCTTTAAAATCGTCAAAATTTAAATGACAATGTGAATCAACTATTTTATTTTTCATATCTTGGAAATATTGGCGAGGGTTTATTTAGCATATGGTCACTCATAAGTATATTTTCCGAATTGAGATTATCAAACCCTCTTGACTCATTATTTATATTTAAAATATCTAAAATCTTTTTGGAAGCATTTGGAACAAATGGCTGAAGTATAATTCCAATAATTCTAAAACATTCGATAAGAATTGATAAATCTTTTCCTGCTTTTTTTGGATCTATTTTAAAACTATTCCAAGGCTGACTTTCGTCCATATATTTATTTAATTCATCTATGTAGAAGAAAATATCTTCAAGACATTTGCTGATCTGGAATTCCTTCATTTTCTTTTTTACAAGTAATATGATTTCATAACCTTGACATATAAGTTTTATTCCGTCGGCTTCTTCTCTCAATGAATTTGGAACAGAATTATCGAAATTTTTATTAATAAATTTTACAACTCTTTGAATTAAGTTCCCAAGATTATTTGATAAATCTGAATTTATTCTATTAATTAAAGAAGCTTCTGAAAAATCACCATCATTTCCTAGAGGTACTTCTCTTAAAAGAAAATATCTCAGTTGATCCAAACCAAATTTTTCAATCATTTGATTTGGATCAATTGTGTTTCCCGAAGACTTTGATATTTTTTTTCCTTCATTTGTCCACCATCCATGTGCAAATATAGTTTTAGGCAAAGTATGGTTTATTGCCATTAACATAGCAGGCCAATAAATTGCATGAAACTTTAATATGTCTTTTCCAATTATATGAATGCAATTTTCCCAATACTCCATTTTTTCATCTGTGATATTTGGATAACCAATCGAAGTCAAATAATTTGTAAGTGCATCGATCCAAACGTACATGATATGTTCAGATTCAGGAACTTTTATTCCCCAATCAAAACTTGTTCTTGAAATCGATAAATCTTTTAATCCTCCTTTAACGAAGCTTTTAACTTCATTCATTCTGGATTTAGGCATTACAAAATCTGGATTTTCTTCATAAAAATTTAATAATTTTTCCTGCCATTCTGATAACTTGAAAAAAAAGCTCTCCTCCTCAATCCAGTCAACCTTACTTCCGTCTTTTGTTGTATAGACGTCACCTTTTTTAATCAACTCTTTATCTTGATAATAAGATTCGTCCTTAACTGAATACCAACCACTATATTTGCTTTTATATATTTGGTTGTTTTTTAAGAGTTCGTTCCAAAAGTAAATAGCTGAATTTTTATGTCTTTTTTCTGTGGTTCTAATAAAATCAGTATTTATTATTCCAAGAGTTTGAGAAAGATTTTTGAAATTTTGAGAAACTTTATCCACAAAGTCTTGAGGTATTTCACCTTTTAATTTAGCTGCTTTTTCAACTTTCATTCCATGTTCGTCTGTACCAGTTGTAAAAAGTATTTCCTTGCCTTCTAATTTGTTAAATCTTGCTACAGTATCACATATAATACTTGTATATGCGTGTCCAATATGTGGAAGATCATTAACATAAAAAATTGGTGTAGTGATATAAGTTTTTTTAATATTCATTTGTTTTGATATATTCTGAAAGTAAGTAGTATAATTCCTTTTTTTTATCAATATTTAAATTTTGAGTATAAAGAATTCTAATATTTGAAAAAAATATTAAAATTTTTTTTATATAAGTTCTATTTTGATAATACTTTAGAAACCTTCTCTTTTGGACAAAAAATATATGGTTCATTATCGAAGAAAACAATTTATCATAATTATGAGCTATAAGGTCATAGAACGACTCAAATTCAGACATCTTGAAACTTTTATTCTTTTCAAACTTATCAAAATATTCCTGAATAATTTTTCCTTCCTCACTTATCAAAAAAAAAAGCTTTTCGATACTTCCATTTGTTAAAAAGTAATTTTTTTCTAGGTCAAAATGCTTACACTCGATTTTGTTATGTTTACAGAATTCAGACATATCTTTTTCACTCAAAGGTTTAAAATCAAGTTTAATACACCTAGATGATATTGTTTTTGGGATTCTTTTAATGTCATGGGAAATAATGATTATGATAGTATTAGAAGGTGGATCTTCTATTGTTTTTAACATTGCATTATATGAATTAAAATTCAAACTGTTAGCATTATCAATAATTACAAAGCAATTTTGATTTTCATTTGCATTGGTCAGGTTTATTTGATTAATAAGTAATCTTATATCGTCTACCAACACAGGGTTTTCTTCAGAATTTATTTCAAATAGATTTTGAGTGTAACTTCTTTCTATTTTACAAACCGATCTTGCGAAATTAACCGCAGTTGAATACTTCCCTACTCCTTTCATTCCATTAAAAATCCAAGCATGTGGAAATTTTACACGATAACTTTCATTTAAAATCTTTAATTGCTCGTTATGTCCAATAATTTTAGTTGGGTGTTTCATGATTAAATTACACAAGGTAGTTTGCGTTTAAAAAATAATAATTTATTTATGTGATCAACTATTTCTTTATGGATAACTTTTTTAGATAAAGATGCATCAATTTTATACATATTTTTGTATTTTTTACTCAATTTTAAAAAATTTTGTCTAATCTTTTCATGATAGATTTTATCTTTTTTTTCAAACCTAGTTTCTTTGTTTTTAATCTTTAGACTTCTTTTAAGACCGACATCTGGAGATAAGTCTAATAGAATTGTTAAGTCAGGCATTAAATTAAAAGCAAAATTTTGGTGAAAAAAATCAAATTTTTTAGCGAAATTTTTTATTTCAAATTGATACGAAATTGTTGAATGAATATACCTATCACAAATTACTGTTTTTTCTTTTAACGATGGAATTATTTTTTCTTTTAGATGTTGATGTCTTGATGCATAAATTAAAAGTAATTCAACATCAGACGAAATATTACTACTTTTGCCTTCTACTAAAATTTTTCTTATCTTATCAGATATTTTAGTCCCGCCCGGTTCTCTTGTAAGCAAATTATTTTCATTAACAGATGATAATGATTTTGACAACAATTTAGCTTGGGTTGATTTTCCAGTTCCTTCCCCACCTTCAAAAGTTATAAATTTCTTCATTTTGTTTTAAAAATACTGTCACCAAGTAACAAAAATTTTAAGTTATTATAAACTTTGGAAAAGAAAGACATTTTTTTGATTTCATTCTTAGAAAAAAGTTCAAATTTTTTAATAATTTCTGAGTTTTTATTTTTAACAATTAAATCAGCAACTTTTTGATCTTTTTCAATAGGAGCTAGTAATGGTTTATAATGTTTAATGGTAAATACTAAATCTTTTTTTATTCTTTTGGGTACAGTAAGATTTACATTCTCTTTCGAATACACATTCACATTTTTTTTCCTCCCACCCCAGACCTGAAGATTTGTAATTGTTTGATTTTTGTTAAAAAGATCAATAACTTTATATTGATTGAAACCTACTTTAATCAATCTTTCTGACTCATCACTTCTATCTTTATTTCGTTTTAAACCATTTAATATAAGAATTAACCTTCGATTATTTTTTAAAACAGATGCAACTAGACCATAGCCTCCTAAAGATGTATGTCCAGTTTTTAGACCGTCAGCATTAATTTCGTTAAATAACAATGGATTCCTATTTAATTGTCTAATTCCACTGTAAGTAAATTCTTTCTCAGCATAATAATAGTAAAGTTCTGGAAAATCTTCAATAGTTCTTACTGTCAATGTCAGTAGATCTTGTATTGTTGTCAAATGGTCTGGGTCTGGCCAACCAGTTGAATTAGTGAAGTTTGAGTTCATCATTCCCATTTCTTTAGCAAGAAGGTTTAATTCTTCTGCAAAAAGTGATTCACTTCCTGATATCCCTTCTGCTATAGCTATACAGGCATCATTTCCAGATTGAACAATTATTCCTCTTATTAAATCCTCAACAGAAACCATTGTATTAACGTTTACAAACATTTTTGAACCACCCTTCTTCCAGGCTTTCTTACTTACTTTAAATTTATCTGTTAGTTTTAAATCACCATCTTTAATTTTTTTAAAAACATAATAGATTGTCATAATCTTGCTCATAGAGCTTGGTGACATGAGTTCTTCTGAGTTTTTTTCGAAAATTATTGTTTTGGTTTCATAATCATAAAGTATTGCTTGTTTTGCAATTGTGTCTAGTGAAAAAGCCTTATAATTAAATAAACAAGAAACGAAAAAAGGTATTAAAAAGAATTTCATTTTAATTTACTATTAAATGGCTCGCAGTGTAACCTAATTCAAAAAGTTTTTTTTTTATATTTTCGGCTAAATTTAGACTTTCTATCGGTCCTATCCTAACTCTATACAAATACTTATTATTTACAAAAGTCCTTTCAATATATGCTTGAAAGTTTGATAGTTTTTGAGTTAATGATTTAGCATTTCTGTGATCAGTGAATGCGCCAACTTGAATAGCTAATTGTTTATCACTTAAAATAGAGTTTTGCTCGTCAAAGTCTTCATTTTGCGATTTTTTTTTCTCTTTTTTTTTGATTTTATGCTTATCAAAATTATTTGCGATTTCTGTTTTCTTAATTTCTTTAATTTCAGCAGACTCAACTTTTGTTATTTTATTACCTGAATTAACTAATGCATGTTCTCTTGACTCATTTTCCAAAATTTCAACTTTTACTTTAGCTATCCCTGTATTCACAAAACCCAGTTCTTGTGCAGCTTTTTTTGATAAATCAATTATTCTGTTTCCAGCAAAAGGCCCCCTGTCATTTACTCTTACCTTTGGGAGTACTTTTCCATTTTCAAGATTAGTAACTCTTACTATTGAAGGCATTGGTAATGTTCTATGTGCCGCAGAAACCTTGTTTTGGTCAAAAATTTCTCCATTTGCTGTTTTTTTCCCATGAAACCCTGGTCCATACCATGATGCAATGCCAATTTCTTCATAGTCATAATCAACAGCTGGATAGTACCATTTACCATTAATCTTATATGGAGTACCTATTTTATATATCGGTTCATCTCCCCATGTTCCTATTCTTTTTGCAGAATTAACAAGAAATGTTGCTTCAGAACACCCCAATAAAAAAAATGGAATCAAGAAAATGATTTGAAATTTCAAGGAGGTAAAAATTTTATTTAATTTCATCAGAGAATAAAAATACTGTTAATGCGAAATAATTAGACCTATTCCAATTTAATATAACATCATAGTTTTTTGAAACAAGATAACATTCATTATAATTTGAATCAGGAATAACGAGTTTAAGTTTAGATTGGCCATATTCTTTTTTTAATTTGATTCCATTACCTGACCAAAAAGTAATATCTTTATAAACTTTATTTTTTGCTAATTTTCTCAATGCATCTGTTAATTGAATATTTATTTCTTCACCCCATTGCAAATTGTTATTCCAGCCAATTTTTTTTAAATAATTTGCGCCAGATGCCAATGCATCGGGTTTTTTAAATAGATTTACTCTTGAATCACCATCAAAATCAATTGCATGTTTTAAAAAAGTACTTGGCATAAATTGAGTTTGACCAAATGCGCCAGCCCATGAACCCTTGAATGAATTTCTTTCAAAATGATTACTTTCGAGTATATTTAGTGCGTTCTCGAGTTCTTTGGTAAAAAATTCTTTTCTTCTTCCATCATATGCTAAGGATGCTAAAGATCTGATTATGTCCATTTTACCCGTATGTTTGCCAAATGAAGTTTCAATCCCCCATAAAGCTGATAAAATTTTAGCACTTACATTAAATTCTAACTCGATTTTCTTAAGTAGTGTCTTGTTTTTATAATATTGTTCATTAATTTTTTTTCTACTTTTTGTATTAACAACATTTTTTAAATATTTGTCAAAAGTTAGTCTGAATTCAGGCTGTTTTCTGTCTAACTCAATGACCCTTGGATTAAATTTAATATTATCAAGATAATTTAAAGTATTATCCTTGTAATTTTTGTTTTTAAGATCATTCTTGGTTTTTAAAATCCACTCATTCCAGGATATTTTATTTTTTTGAAATTTATCAAGATCGGGTGAATCAGCACTTTTACCTAATGAATAGGTCGGTTGCAGAAAAATAAAAATTGCTAAAAGATAAAAAGTTTTATTAAAATTAGTCTTTAACATTTCTAAAACGAACATTGTCACGATTTAATTCAGAAATTTTTTTACACCCTAACAACTTCATATTTCTAATTAATTCATTTTGGAGGTTTTCTAGAGTTTTTTCAACCCCCTCTCTTCCTGCTGCTGCCAAAGCGTATAAATACAATCTTCCGCCAGAACACGCATTAGCTCCTAGAGATAAAGCTTTGAGAATGTGCGTTCCTCTTCTTATACCTCCATCACAAATAACTTCTATTTTTCCTCCGACTGCATCAAGAATTTCTTTTAGTTGATCAAATGGAGACCTTGATCCGTCGAGTTGACGTCCTCCATGATTTGATATCATTATTGCAGAAGCACCAATCTTAACAGCTTTTTTCGCGTCTTCTACAGACATTATTCCTTTAAGGCAAAAAGGACCATTCCAATATTTTCTTATTTCTTCAGCATTTTTCCATGACATACTTTGATCCAACATTGTACTAAAATAGTCACTCACAGATACTGCGAACTTTGTACCTTCCCCAACGTAATCACTCAAAAAAGGAAGATCAAATTTTTTCCTAACTAAATAATTTAAAGTCCAAGAAGGCGACGTTGCATAACTAAAAATACTTTTTAAAGTAAATTTAGGTGGAGAGGTGAAACCAGTTTTTAAATCTCTTTCTCTATTTCCTCCTGTTATTGTATCCACTGTTAATGCTAGTGCGTCAAATTTTTTCTCTTTGCATTCATCAATCATATTTTTTGTTAGTTCTTTATCTTTATGGTAGTAGAGTTGGAAAATTTTTGGTCCCTTTAATTTGCTTATTTCGCTAGCTGAAACTGTTGAGAGAGAAGATATGCCAAAAAAAGTATTAAAAGACTCAGCTGCCTGACCAACTGCCATTTCACCTTCATAATGAAAAAGACGTTGTAGTGCTGTTGGTGAAAGAAAAAAAGGTAAGTCAATTGTTTTACCAAACAACTTAATTGATAAATCAATATTCTCAACTCCTCTTAATACATTTGGAACTAAATCACAATCTTCGAATGATTTAGTATTTCTTTTTAGAGTCGTTTCATCGTCAGCACCGCCATCTATATAATGAAAAATTGGAAAAGGTAATTTACTTTTGGCTAGTTTTCTAAAATCATTTATATTATTACATTTTGAGAGATTATTCATTAATTAAACTTAATTCATTATGGAAAGTATTCAAACAAAAATACGACTGAAAAAGAAAAAAAAAATGATGAATATCATAAATCATGTTTTTTCTATAGATGAAACAACAATTAACTTCTCGGGAGATGAAAATGATGCCTTTTCAAAAGTTATTGAAAATTCTTTTAGAGGTGCAATTTCTGGCAAATCAAAATTACGTGATGATGTTAAAAAAATGAAGGGATTGTCAGGTAGAAAATTTAGAGTAATGATGAATAATCTAATCAAAAATTTTAAGGATCCAAAATATCTTGAAATTGGTTCTTGGCTTGGCTCTAGTGCATGCTCAGTATGTTATGACAATAAAGTAAACATTACATGCATAGATGATTGGTCTCAAAATTTTTCAACAGACCTTGATTCAAAAGAAATTTTTAAAAAAAATTTAAAAAAATTTTTAAATGAAAATATTTCAATTCAAATTATAGAAAAAGATTTCAGAAAAGTTAATTTTCAAAATTTTAACGATATAAACATTTATTTTTACGATGGATCTCACCATTATCAGGATCATTATGATGCAATTAAATTAGTTTTACCCTCGTTAACAAAGAAGTTTATATTAATTGTTGATGATTGGAACTGGGAGCAAGTTAGAAAAGGTACTTTGGACTCAATCAACAATGAAAAATTGAAAATTATATCTAAATTAGAAATTAAAACCACTACCGATAACTCGAGTTCGCTGTTCATAGGCGAAAACAGTGATTGGCATCAAGGTGTAGCTTTTTTTGTTGTTAAAAAATAATTATTTTTTTTTCTTTAAAATTCCTGAAACAACAGATGATAAAAGCTTAGAATCTTTTTTACTTACGTATTTTAGTGATGCTAACTTATCAACAAAAGTATTTGTGGAATTATCCAATAGTTTTTTAAATGTATCGTCTTTTTTTTTCATGCAAATCCTATGAAATATTTATGCCAATTCAATCTCTAAAATTAATAAATTGTAACGGTTGTTTTAAATCCAATTCTTTAGTCATTTCAATAGTTTTTTGAAGTAAGTCTCTTTTATTGCTTGAAACTCTAAGTTCATCTCCTCGAATTGAAACCTGAACTTTAAGCTTAGAGTTTTTAATCGTTTTATTTATGATTTGAGAAATATCTTTGTCAATTCCCTGAATAATTGGAGATTTTTGTCTTAACATTCCTCCCCTCGCATCCTCTACTTTTGAAAATTGAAAAGAACCAGATGAAAGCTTTCTTTTGACAAGATGGGTTCTAAAAATTTGCTGAACTTGATCTATTTTATATTGATCTTCAGCCATCAGTTCAATTTGATTGTCAACTCTTATTATTTTTGATTCACTATTCTTAAAATCATATCGGCTCGTTATTTCTCTCATTGCTCCATTTAGTGCGTTGTCTACTTCAGCTATATCTACTTTTGATACTATGTCGAAAGATGGCATTTATTAGTCCTATTCAATATTTTGTTGTAATTAACAATGTCTATTATAAAATTAATCTTTTCATAATGTAAATAATAAATAGTATGCTTGAAGTTAAATCTCCTTGGAACAATGAAACTGTGGGAACAGTTAAAACTCATAACTCCTCACAAATTGAGGATATTGTTCAAGAAGTTTGCAGGGTTTCTGTTAATAAGGGTGAAGATTTTCCTCCCAAAGAACGAATTAATGTTTTAAAATATTTTATTAAAATTATACAAGAAAATTCTCAAAGTTTAGCCGAACTTGCAACATCTGAGGGTGGTAAACCAATTTCCGACTCAATAATTGAAATTAAAAGGGGTGCTGAGGGTGTTGAATCTTGCATAGAAGTTTTAAAATCAGAGAGTGGTTCGGTTATTCCAATGAATATAAACGAAGCTTCTTCAAATAGAATTGCATTTACACAAAAAGAACCAATTGGTGTAGTACTTGCGATAAGTGCATTTAACCATCCATTTAATTTAATTATTCATCAAGTAATTCCAGCAATAGCCGTGGGTTGTCCCGTAATTGTTAAACCAGCAGAAGATACTCCACTATCTTGTCTTAAAATTGTTGAAATGCTATATGAAGCTGGTTTGCCAAAAAATAGATGTCACTTTGTAATGCCTGAAAATTTAGATTTAGCTACAAAGTTAGTTTCAGATAAAAGAATAGATTTTTTTTCATTTATTGGTTCAAGTAAAGTTGGATGGTTCTTACGTTCTAAATTAGCACCTGGAACACGTTGTTCTCTTGAGCATGGAGGAATGGCACCTACCTTTATCACAAAAAATAGCGATTTAAATTTGTGTGCAAAGAGTATAGCAAGAGGAGGTTTTTACCATGCTGGTCAAGTTTGCGTATCAGTTCAGAGGATATATTTAAGCAAAACTATATCGGATAGTTTTATTGAAAAATTTAAAGAAGAAGTCAAAAAAGTGCATTTAGGCGATCCTATGGACAAAAAAACAGTTGTAGGTCCATTGATTAGAAACTCCGAAATTAAACGTGTGAACCAATGGGTAGGAGAATCAATTGAAAACGGTTCAGAGTTGATTTTAGGAGGTAAAATTTTATCTGAATCTACGTATGACAAAACCATAATTTTAAACCCAAAAAAGGAAGATAAAATTTCTCAATTTGAAGTATTCGGTCCAGTTGTAACAATTAATGAATATGAAAATTTAGAAAACGCTATTCGTGATGCTAATTCAGTAAATGTTTCATTTCAGACATCAATTTTTACAAACCAAATAGATGAGCTTTTACAATTCTACGCAAAAATAAACGCCTCTTCAGTTTTTCATAACGATCATACAGCATTTAGGGTGGACTGGATGCCATTTGCTGGTCTTAAAAACTCTGGTCACGGAATCGGTGGTATGAAATATTCTATGCATGACATGCAAATAGATAAAATGTTAGTTTTAAGAAAATGAGATTTGCAAAGGAGAAAAGAAATGAAAGCATCAGAATTATTCGTAAAATGTCTTGAAGAGGAAGGGGTAACTCGGATATTTGGAGTTCCTGGAGAAGAAAATGCTGATTTTATGATTTCCTTAAAAAAAAGTAAAAAGATAGAATTTATTTTATGTAGACACGAACAAGCAGCTGCTTTTATGGCCGATGCATACGGGAGATTAACTGGTAAAGCAGGAGTTTGTTTATCTACACTTGGTCCTGGTGTGACTAACCTTATGACAGGGTTAGCAGATGCTAACATGGATAGATCCCCAGTAGTAGCAATAATTGGACAAGGATCTACAAATAGACTTCACAAAGAAAGTCACCAAATTATGGATTCAATAAGCATGGTTCACCCGATATCAAAATGGGCGCAGACAATATTGTCCCCTAAAAATATTACTGAAGTAGTACGAAAAGCTTTTAAGGTCGCTGAAACCGAGAAACCAGGCGTAACCGTTGTTGAATTTCCAGAGGATATTGCAAAAGAAGAAATAAAAGATACACCAATCAAACCGTCTTTAATAAGAAGACCAGCAGCTGATAATAGGGCAATTGAAATGGCACTTAATCTTATTTTGGATGCAAAAAATCCAATCATCCTAGCTGGTAACGGAACCATACGTAAAAGAGCTTCTAACAGACTAAGAGTGTTAGTAGAGAACTTAGGAATCGGAGTAATCAATACTTTTATGGGCAAAGGATCAGTTTCTTTCAAAGACAAACATTCCCTATTTACTATTGGACTTGGAAGTGGTGATTACAACAATTTGGCAATTGACGAATCAGATTTAGTAATTGCTGTAGGTTACGATCTCGTTGAATATTCCCCGTCAGCATGGAATAGAATTGAGGGGAGAGAAAAGAAGATTATTCACATTGATTATACTCCCGCAGAAGTAGACAGAGACTATCTTCCTAACGTTGAAATTATTGCAGATTTAGCAGGCGCTCTATATCAACTCAATTTAGCTTTAATAAATAAAGTTTCTAGAAGTCAATTACCATTGTTCAACATCGATTCAAGAAAAAAATTAAGATCAAAAATGTTAAATCATTTAGATAAAAATAATGAAGATAACTCATTTCCAATGAAACCACAAAGAGTCTTGGCAGACATAAAGAAAGTACTCGACGAACATGATATTATCCTTTCAGACGTTGGAGCTCATAAGATGTGGGTTGCTAGAGAGTATAATTGTGTCAATCCAAATACATGTCTAATCTCCAACGGATTTTGTACAATGGGTTTTGCTCTTCCTGGTTCAATTGGAGCAAAAATGGCATTTCCAGATAGAAAAGTTCTCTCAGTAAATGGTGATGCTGGATTCCTCATGAATGTACAAGATTTAGAAACTGCTGTAAGAAAGAAAATAAATATTGTTGCTGTTGTTTGGTTAGACGGTGAATACGGATTAATAAAATGGAAACAACAAGTTCAATTTAAAGGTGAGCATTCTGATCTTAAATTTGATAATCCAAATTTTCTTGAGTTAGCAAAATCTTTTGGTATGTGGGGAAAACAGGTGCACTCTGCAGACCAATTCATACCAGCTCTTAATGAAGCTTTTAAACAAAAAGGTCCGGCAATAATAGGTGTTCCTGTCGATTATAGTGAAAATATGAAGTTAACAAAACATTTGGGTAAGGTTTCTGCAATAATATAATGCAAAAAATTTTTATAATTTTCTTTATTTTACTTACATCAAAATTGAGTATAGCAAAAAAGATTTGCAAACCACCAATCATTAAATCCGAAAATGAAATTCAAGAAAAATTAAAAATATGCGATAAAGGTGATAAGTTACTTCTTTATTTTGACATAAAAGTAAGAGAAGAGGAATTGATTGTAAAATTATGTAACCTTAAGCATACAATAATAACAAAAGATGAAGTTAATATTATACATAAAAGAGGTAGCGCTTTCACTTTAATTTGCATTTACGAACCTAACTAACACTTCTTAGTTTATCTTATAGTATGGTAGTTCCTCTGTATTAGTTACACCCATCGCAGCAATTCTTTCAATTACTTGTAAAGCCTTTTGAAACTTTCTTTCGTTTTCGTCACTTGAATTTTTAACAAAATTTTCACCACATAAAGCAATACCATAGTTTGTTTGCACTGGTCTTATCACTCTGCCTTTACTTAATCCGTCTGCTAATGTAGTAAATATAAATTCTTCCTGCTGTGGAATAGTAATTTCTTTTTTAAATAAAAACTCTCGTATTTTTTTTTCAGCATCCAAGGTTAAGTTCCAGAACTCATGTTCAGAATTAGTCATTTCACCTGATACAAAGTCAAAAGCCAAACAAAATGTTAAGAACAGTTTTTCATAAATATTAGCATCTCGCCAAGCTGTAGATTCCATATTTTGCCATATATTTTTATTCATATCCTCAAAAATTTTAGGTACTTTTTCAAAAAAGATTTTGTGAAGACTGTTATCATTTTTAGGTTTTTCAATCTTATTATCTTTATAAAGATCTGTTGAAGCATAAGACTTACATATCGGACATGCCTCGTCTGAAAGTTGTTTTTTTTTGTATACAAGTGAACATCTTTTCCCAGTGTCACTGGGTCCTTCACAGAGTAAATACGTGTAATCTCTGTCTTTTACAAATTGCTGTTTACTTACCCAATTAAATCTATTTTTAAATTCTAAGTAGGATTTTCGATGATTCATTAGTTTCCACTTTAGTTGTTCAACAGGGCCAAACGTTGTGAAGTTTGAACTTACATCTATAACCAAACATTTAGTCTTTCCCTCAGCCGACCTTAAACCCCGTCCAACTGATTGTCCCCAAAATACTTTTGATAAAGTTGGCCTTAGATGGACAATAATATTACAATTTGGGTTATCCCACCCTTCAGAGAGAACTCCTACAGAAATCAAACACTCAAGATCACCAACTTCATGCTTTTTTAGTATCTCTAATCTCTCTTTAATTGGAGTTTTAGCTGTTATTAACTCAACATTGAGATTTTTATCTGCTACCTGCTTTTTGGTTTCCTCAGCAACTAAAATATCTGGACAAAACCATGCAGAAATAGGTTTGTCTTTCATTTTTTTTGTTTCTCCAAGATATATATTTATGGCATACTCAATCATTGACGACTTAATGATTGCATTAGATAATTGTTCTATTGGAAAATCGCCCGTGGAAATATCCATATTATCGAGTTCTAAATCGTGAATAAAAAACGATCTATAATCAGCTGGAACAAGGACCCCTTCTTTGATTAACTCCTCTATGTCAGCACAATCTATTATTGCATCAAATGCTAAACCTAATTGATCTTTTTGATCACCCGTTCTTCTCTCAGGAGAGGCCGTTAGACCAAGAAGTTTAGATTGTTCTGCAGATTCTTTGTCAAATTGATCAAGTAATTCCTTGTAAGCTTGTCCATTAGGAGAAACCCTGTGTGCCTCGTCAATAATAAGTAAATCACAATGTTTAATTGCATTTTGAAGGAAATCTCTGGACCTTAAATTTGTAGAAATTAAAACGTCATAATTATCAAATGGAGTCCCCTCTTCAGATAGACCAAGTTTTTTAACTTTGTGATCAGTAGATAACCCTTTTTCAAGCTGTTCTAACAAAACTAATCTATGACAAAGAACAACTATTTTTTTATTTTTATAAAATCTATTGATTATTTCACTTGCTAGAACAGTTTTGCCAGCACCTGTTGGAGCTTTTAAGATAAATTTCTTATAATTTTTTGTAATTTCAGGAAATTCATCAATTACTTTTTGTTGCCATCTTCTTAATTTCATAAACAGTATATTATATTATATTTTTTGTTGATTATCCATCATCATTATGTTTTTAGTTACATTTATGAAAATTAGCATTTTAAAATCGAAGCTTCACAGAGCAACAATTACAAATACCCACCTTGATTACGAAGGTTCATGTGCAATTGATAGTGAATTGTTAGATGCTGCTGATATTTCAGAATATGAAATGATTCATATTTATAATTTAGTAAATGGAGAAAGATTCACCACTTACGCCATCAAAGCTGAAAGCGGAAGTGGTATAATCACACTCAATGGCGCTGCTGCCTTTAAGGGTAACAAAAACGATAAAGTTATAATCTGTACATATGCAGAGATAAACAAGAAAGATATTAAAAAACACACTCCAAAACTTATTTATTTCAAAAATGATTCTAATATCATTGATAAAATTAAATCTTCAATTCCTATTCAACGTAATAATGTGGTTTCAATATAGTCATGTCTAGAGGTATGTGGATAATCTCAGTTTTAATATTAATTCTTACGATAAGTTCATTTTATTTTGGAAGAAATAGAGAAGCACCACCATGGGTAAAATGTAAAGAATCTCTTTTTGCTCAAGTTGTAATGAAGCAGTGCACGCCTAGTTCTTTTGTCAATCCAAATAATAACGAAAATATGGAGACTAATGAGAATAATGTTGAAGACGAGTTGCCATTTGAGCCTCCACAAAATTAGGTTGAAAAAAAATAATTTTTATGTAATTTGATTTCTTATGCCGCTTTAGCTCAGTTGGTAGAGCAACTGATTTGTAATCAGTGGGTCGGGAGTTCAAATCTCTCAAGCGGCACCACTCACCAAGGGTTTCATAAAACCTACATTCATGGAAATCAGTTTAGACTACACTGGGGCTACAAATTAAAGACCTCACCAAAATTTCTATATAGACATTCATTGTGTATGTAATTTATTATTATTTAGCATGAAAAAAAGGTTACAGTAACAAGGTACGGAAAGTGTAATTAATAATGAAAGAATTTTTTGAAAGATTTATGATAATTACACATTATCTTTTTTGGATAGTGGGATTTATTTTGATTATGGCATTTAACAATGCTGAGGCAGGTTTACTTTTACTCTTTATCGTCGGAGCTATTTTCTCATCTTTTCCCGCATTATTATGGTATTTATTTTTTGGTAAACCACGATGGTTTCCATGGGATAAATAAAGTTTTTAAGACAGATAAAGTAGTGATATCTTGAATTTTAATTAATATTAAAGTTTAATTAAATAAGGAAAAACGCTTTTAGGGTGAGTTTTATTTTTTTTAATTTTAATTTTTTTAATGCAACTATTCTAAAAATTTAACACTAGTAGCAACCAGTTAATTTTATGAAAGACTTGCTTAAAATATTCAAATGGTTTGAACGAAATGCATTTAAACTCATATTCATTCCTATTAGCATAATTATTATTTTAACCATTGTTATGTTTCTAATTCCTATTTTTCAGTTCGTAGGATTTGTTGGTGATGGGTTTAATGAGATTCAAAATATATTTCAAGAGATGGAAAAACATATTGAAGAGTTTGAGTGGGAAAAAAAAGTTCCATCATCACCTAAAGATGAAAATCTAGTCTAATTTTTTTTTTATAAACTAACTTCTTTAAAAACTACTTAGAAACCTTACTTAATTGCATTAAAAATTGCAGTCTCTGCAAAGTTAGTTGATTTACAGGTTCGTGTTGGAATACTTCCTTTAATAGGATTGATAACATCTATGGTTTGATAGCCTCCTGATTCAAAACTATAAGTTTGGTTAAGCTTAGGGTCGTAATAACCAAGTGCATGTTGTGTTGAGTATGTATAGTTTGTGTTAATACTTATTTTTGTGGATTCGTTATCAATTTTTTGTATATTGATATTCATTTTTGCCTCAAGTACTGCCAGTAAGCCGCTTTTAGCATAATCAATATAAGAACCTTTAAATTCTTCACCAGTAAAAAAAAGAGTATACTCAAAATCACCACAATCTATAAAATTTTCAGTTTCTTTTGAACCAAATGATAACGTTAATAATCCAAGATCTTGCTCAAGGTCTTCGATTTTAAAAAAAGAATCATTTACAAAATCAAGTACAGAGGTCCAAGTTTCGTCAAAATTTTTATTAGTAATTACGGAATTTTTAAAATTAGTATCATCAATATTTGGTGGAACATATTTACCAACATTTTCTGTAAGTTTTTCTTTTTCTACTGCACATGACAAAAGAAGAATTGTAATAACTAAAGATGATAGGAATTTTATCATATAGAATCATATATGAATATAAATTACAAAACTCAAGCAATGATAAGATATTTATTTAAGTTTATTTAAACAATTTTGAAACTCTGGAGTGTTTTCTTCAAAGCCCAACTCTTCACATTTCTTTTTTACTTTGTCTACAGACAATTCATCTGCTATCTCACCACCAACCAAGGATCCTAAACCAGCACCGATAGCTGTCATGAATAGTTTGCCAGTTCCAGCTCCAAATTGAGCACCAATAACTCCACCTGCAGCTGCACCTAGCGTATTGCCAATTGTTTTGTTATCGATACTTGAACAGGAAGTAAGCCCTAGAAAAAGTGAAATTATAACTATATTTTTCATAATTAAATATTAATAAATACAAATTTAGTTTTCAAATGATTTTTTAAGCATAAAATTAAATTATGGTTCAAAAGTCGCTAATCATCATTGGGTTACTATTTATTGTTTTCGGGTTATTGTATCCATTTTTTAGAGATATTGGATTTGGAAGATTGCCAGGTGATATTGTTATTAAAAAAGAAAACTCTTCTTTTTATTTTCCAATAGTGACTTGTATTGTTGTAAGTGTAGTTATTAGTTTGATATTAATATTTTTAAAGAAATGAAATGAATAAACACGCATTACTTAATTTGTTTATTGTAAATTTTCTCGTGAATGAATGCAGTTCCTTCTCCTTGGTATCGTCATTTTTATAATTTTACGCCTTCACTTTTAAGAAGTCTTTTTTTTCTTTCTATTCCCTTTTTTCCTTTATATCCTGCCATTTTTCCGTCTTCCCTAATAACTCTGTGACATGGAATTATTTCTAATAATGGATTCTTAGCACATGCATTAGCAACAGCACGATAGGCTTTGGGCTTACCTATTTTCATTGCAAGTTTCTTATAAGTGATTGTTTTCCCTTTAGGAATTTTTGTTATCTCTAACCACACCATTTTTTGAAAATCAGTGCCCTGTATATTTTTCATCTATTAATTCTTCTCCATTTTTTTGGGTGAATAAATGTTCCTTTCCACATACCTAGATTATTTTCTTGAGCATATTCTTCATCAATAACATAGTCTTTGGAATAATCTCTGTAAGCAAGGGCCCACCCATTTCTTACTAGTTCTTTATTAAGGTTGGTTTCACCTGCAAAACATTCAGCAACAATTCGTTTGTATCTATCTTTGTCTTTGTGATTACACTTCACTGATTGTTTACCAATCAGAGAAGCTAAAAATTTTTTTGATTTGACCCCACATTTGTAATTTTTTTCTTTTATTTTGCATAATTGCTTCATTTCAGGTGCATCAATCCCGTGAAGTCTATATTTAATTTTATTTATATGGATAGTATCTCCATCAATAATTCTTATCTTTTCTTGAATTCCTCCACTATTATTTTTTGCAACTGTAATATCTGAAACATAGCACAATGGCTCGTAACCACCAGGTTTGGAATATGCACTTCTTTTTCCACATTTTTTGCCGTTACTCATTATCGAATAAGGACATGGACATTTTCCAGGATAGTTTGCAATTGATTCTTTAATCATTTCTTCAGGAGATTTAGCTTTAGAAATACTTACAACCAAAAATAACATAATAAAAACGTTTATGATTTTAATCATTTGAATATTTTTCGTTTGTTATAATAGATAAAAAAGCTTCGCCATATTTTTCCAATTTTTGTGGCCCTACTCCATTTAGCTTTCCCATCTCCCCGATTGTTTGAGGTTTATGAAGTAGCATTTGATGGAGAGTGGCATCTGGGAAAATTATGTAAGCAGGAACTCGCCTTTTGCGAGCCAATTCCAAGCGTTTTGATTTTAATGCCGAGAATAATTCTTTTTCATCATCAAGTGTTTCAGTATCAATAGTTTCAGGTTTAATTCTTTTTTCTTTTTTCGGTTGATTAAATTCAATCTTACGATAAAAATATTCGTCCTCTCCTCTAAGAACCATTTCACCTTTTGGAGTAATTTGTAATGCACCATAACTCTGAATATTAATTAGCAGATAGTTCGCTGACACCATCTGACGAATAAATATTTTCCAAAAATCAGCCGTCGCTGTTTCCCCTACTCCAAATGTTTTAATTGTATCGTGTCCTTTTGCCTTAACTTTATCGCTTAAAACCCCTCTCAGTATATCAACTATATGTCCCGAACCAAAATATTGACCTGTACGATATACAGCTGATAAAACCATTTGTGCATACTCTGTTCCTTCAATCATTTGAGGTGGGTTAAGACAATTATCACACTTACCACATGTTTCGCAGGTTTCTTTAAAATATGACAATAGTGTTTGACGCCTACAAGTAGCAGAATCACAATACGCAATCAATGCGTCTAATCGTTTATGCTCTTTTATTTTAAAGCTATCATCGGCATCGCTCATATCAATAAAACGTTTGCGTTGAAATAAATCCTGTAAACCAAAAATTAGCAATGTGTCAGCCTCCAAACCGTCTCGCCCTGCTCTACCAATTTCTTGATAGAAAGCTTCCATACTACTTGGTAAACTTATATGAACAATGTATCTAACGTCAGCTTTATCAATTCCCATCCCGAAAGCTATTGTTGCACAAACTACAACATTGTCTTCTGTCATAAATTTATTTTGGGTTTCAATTTTTACCTGAGTATCTAATCCAGCATGAAACGGGTAGGCATTGAATCCCTCTGATTTCAAAAATTCAGAACATTGTTCGGTGAGTTTTTGAGACAAACAATACACAATACCTGATTGATTTTTTCGATTTTCTAAAAACTCAAAGAGTTGAGCTTTCCAATTTTTTGTTTTTTGTTGCACAGCTAAAGAGAGGTTAGGACGATTAAAACCATAAAGAAATATTTTACCTTTGCCATTAGTTAATTTGTTATTTATGTCAGAACGTGTTTCCTCATCAGCTGTTGCAGTAAATGCTGAAATAACTGCTTCAGGAAAATGATTTTGAAGTTCTTTTAGGAGCTCATATTCTCGTCTAAAATCACTCCCCCATTTAGAAATACAGTGAGCTTCGTCAACCACAAACATACTAATGTTCAATGGCTTTATTGCAGATATCATTTCATTACGCATTAATGATTCAGGCGAAATATATAAAATTTTAATCTTTTTATTTTTAAAATCTTCCCATACTTGTTCCCTCTTTAACTCAGTCATTCCTGAGTGAACACGCTCAGCCTTAACACCCAAATCCTTCAAGCCAATAACTTGGTCATCCATAAGAGCTAAAAGTGGAGACACTACAATAGTCTGATTTTCAAAGAGCAAAGCTGGAAGTTGAAAGCATAAAGATTTTCCTGCTCCTGTGGGCATAACTGCTAACAGTTTTTTCTTCTGCATTAAATGATTAATAATTTCCTCTTGCCCTGGTCTAAAAGAGTAAAACCCAAATACATTTTCAAGAGTTTCAGCTAGTTCGTTCATAATTTTTTTTTATAATTTTAAGTTTATCTTTATGACATAATTTTTTAATACGATACTCTTCTTTGGATGCATCACTTTTATTTTCATAAGCTGAACTTTTGTAAACCAGTTTAAGTGGACGAAGTCTCACACAATACTTAGATGCTTTTTTGTTATCGTTTTGGTGTTCATGCAGTCGTCGTTCGACATCAGTTGTAATACCTGTATACAAACTTTTATTCCGACATTGGATTATGTAGACCCACCAGTTCTTCATATTAAAATATTATATATGATTTTCCCCCCCCCTGCCCTCAAAATTAAAGACAATAATTTCATAAAATCTTTTTAATTTTTTATTGGATTTAGATTTACACCAAATTATATAAAGTCGAGCCAATTAATTGTTGCTCTTATGCCAATCACAAAATACATTACTTCCATTAAAGTTCTTGGTATATCTTTATCTTTTATTCCCATAATTATCCAAATGAGGCAGGAGAAACTACATATTATCCAACCAATTGATTGAGACGATACTTTTGCATTTCCTAGTACATAAGCTCCGATTACTGCTAAAAAAAAACCAAACCATCTCCAGTAATCGATATTTTTAAAGAATATATTTACTTTTTCATTCATTTTATAAAACTTTCAGTTATTCATTATTATCACAAATTAAAATTTTTATTGAAGTTATTAGTGAAATTATTACGTGATTACAATGAAAATTTTAATATTCCTAAACCTAGTCCTGTTTTTTTCTACTGTTTATTCTAATAATAACTTTTTTGATTCAGTAAGATCAAATTACGGTAAGGAAAACAATTCATACTCAATTAAAGTACAACCTACTGATTTTGAAAAAAAAAATAAACAAGAAACTAAAAATAAGAAAAATTTAATAATAAAAAAATAATAATTTCTCAATTAAAATTTGGTTGTGCCAGGATTTTCGTTGCTTTATCAATCCCTTCTAACGTTAACGGTACCATCCGATTTTGAAAGATATCTTTTATTATCATTGTGGATTCTGAATACTCCCAGTATTTTTCGACAACAGGATTTATCCATATATATGACGGCCATTGGGTAATAGCTCTTTCCAACCAGATTCTTCCCGGTTCATCATTAAAATGTTCATTACCACCGCCTGGAATCACAATTTCGTATGGACTCATAGTTGCATCTCCAACAAAAATACATTTAAACTCTTTTCCATAAGTCCTTATAACATCATAAGTTAGTAACCTTTCATTCCATCTTCTATTATTATTTTTCCAAATACCCTCGTATAAGCAGTTATGGAAATAAAAATAATGAAGATTTTTAAATACATTACTAGCAGCTGAAAAAAGTTGTTCAACTTGCTCAATGTGACTGTCCATGGACCCACCAACATCTAAGAACAATAAAACTTTAATTGAATTTTCTCTTTCTCTTTTAGTTTTAATGTTCAAAACCCCATTTTTTGCAGTATCTGATATTGTTTCCTCAATATCCAACTCCTGGTTAATTCCAGTTCTAGCCCATTGTCTTAGTTTCTTTAAAGCTACTTTAAAACTTCTATTATTAAATTCCTTGGTATTATCAAAATCTTTAAAAATCCTTTTATCCCAAACTTTTATTGCCTTACCATGACGTCTTTTATCTTGGCCCATTCTTATGCCCTCAGGATTATATCCATATGCTCCGAATGGAGAAGTTCCAGAGGTTCCAATCCATTTATTTCCGCCATGATGTCTTTTTTTTTGATCTTTTAATCTTTGTTTTAAAGTTTTTAAAAGTTTTTCAATACCACCTTGAGATTTGATTTTGTTAATTTCGTCTTCAGTGAAATATCTGTTAAACATTTGTTTAATCCAATCATCAGGGATATCCATGGATGACATCACATCTTCTAATTCAATTCTTTCAATTGACTTGAAATATTCACCAAAAACCAAGTCAAACTTATCAAAAAGTTTTTCGTCTTTTATTAAACAAGTTCTTGCCAAAAAATAAAATGCATTTACGTCATATGAAATTATCTGATTATCTAAAGCATTGAGAAGATTTAAAAATTCATTTAGCGATACAGGTATTTTGGCATTTTTTAATTTAAAGAAAAAATCTAAAAACATAAACTTAATCTTCTCTTCTTGACATAAACGCTAATTGTTCAAAAAGTTGAATATCTTGTTCATTTTTTAGCAATGCCCCATGAAGCTTTGGTAAAATGTTTTTTCCGTCTGATTTCAAATCTTTTGAGTCCAAATCTTCTACTAATAAAAGTTTTATCCAATCGAGAGCCTCTGATGTAGATGGTTTCTTTTTTAATCCTGGAACTTCTCTTATCTGAAAAAATTTTTTAAGTGCCGTTTCTAATAATGATTTTTTTATGTCTGGAAAATGAACTTCAACAATCTTTCTGAGTGTGTTAATTTCAGGGAATTGAATATAGTGGAAAAAACATCTCCTTAAAAACGCCTCAGGAAGTTCTTTTTCATTATTGGATGTTATGATTATTATCGGTCTATGATTAGCTTTAACAACTTCACCAGTTTCGTATATGTAAAACTCCATTTTATCCAATTCTTGAAGTAAATCATTGGGAAACTCAATATCAGCTTTGTCTATTTCATCAATTAAAAGAACTGATTTTTTTGTTGTTTCAAAAGATTCCCATATTTTACCTTTTTTAATATACTTAGAAATGTCTTTTATTTCTTCTCCAAGCTGACTGTCTCTTAATCTACTGACAGCATCGTACTCATATAAGCCTTGCTGTGCCTTGGTTGTGGACTTTATGCTCCATTCAATTATTTTTAATTTTAAACTACTAGCAATCTGTCTTGCTAACTCGGTCTTACCAGTACCTGGTTCTCCTTTAACCAATAATGGTTTTTCCAGTGCAATTGAGGCATTTACGGCGATAGTTAAATCGTTCGTCGAAATATAATTTTTACTTCCAGTGAATTCCATTAAATTTATACCTTTTTAATTTTTTAGATTTTACTTATTTACAAAAGAATTTAAAAAAAAATGTTTTTAGCTAATTTATGAGTAAAAAGTTAAAAAAAACAATTTGCAGTGTTTGAGTTTACATTAAAATACAACTTAAAAAAATAATGATAGAAAAAAAAATTTTACATACTATCTTAAATACTTAACAAAGGATTAACTATGAAAAAAATTATTTTATGCTTAGCTGCTGCTTTTGTCATTTCAACAAGTGCTGAAGCTTGTCCTTATCAAAAAATGGCTGAAGTTGATTCAAAGTTATTTTCAGATAAAAGTTCAATCAACACAGAAACTTTTGCAAAGATATCTAGTCTCAGATCTCAAGCAGTTGAAAAGTTAGAAATTGGTGAGCTTGATAACGCTGAAGAGATCTTTGACAGAGCTCTTGCACTTCTAAACAACTAATCTGCAGTAATAAAGAGAATGATACTTCATTCTCTTTATTATTCCATTAATTGTCATAAACAAAACACCAACAAAACTATATTTTCGAGACTTTTCAATATTAACCAATTATGAACAAGCTTATCAGAGTTAATTAAGATTAAACTAATATATTGTAAACAATTATTAATATTAATATAAAAGGAGTATACAATGGCTTGGACAAAACCAACTATTTCTGAAATCTCAGTAGGACTTGAAATCAATTCTTACGCTTGCGCTGAAAAGTAAATAGTTAAAGATTTTCATGTATTTAATGAGCCTGACTTAATTAAGTCAGGCTTTTTTTTTATATTTTATTTGATTTTAAACCATCATCGAATTTCAATTGAAAGAAATTCTTTAGCTCTATCATTTCTGGCATAAACTCCCCATCTAGAATTTTACACTTCAAAATCCTGTTTTTATTATTTATTTCATGATTTAGTTCAAGGTCTCTTCTTCCCAAAGTAAATTCTTCAAAAGAAATATTCCCATACCAAATAAACTTTATTTTAAATTTTACAGAATTCTCAGAAATTTTATAAGGAGTAAGTTTTGAAATAATTTTAAGAGATTTATTTTTACTTTTGAAACTTACTACTCTAATTGAATTGTCTGATTCGAAATATAATCCACGAAATGATTCATAATTATTATTGATCGAATTTTTTTCAGGAAAACACGATAAGCCTTTACCAACAGGTCTACTTTGAAGTTCAACATGCACTAGAAAGTTTATGCAAAGCGTGATAAAAATTATTTTTATGACCTTAAGCATTAGATATATTTAGTAAGTATATGTTATTATTGAGCTTTATCTTCGATTTCATTTATCAAATCGTTCGAGTTACACCATATTTTATTAACTTCAGTTGATACTTGATGATAATTTATTACATCATCAAACATAATACTACTTCTATCATTTTTAATCCATGAATCAATTTGATTTTCTTTTAAAAAAAATGGCTGCCTTCTATGAACCGTTGAAAGGTATTGAAAACTATCCATGGTAACGACAACACAACCTACGTTATTGCAAAGGCCAGCAAAATACAAAAAACTATTTGGAACATAATGATAAAACGGAGTCTTTAGTTTTCCACTTCTCTTCCACTCATAATAACCATCACTTATAAAAACACATCTATTTAGGCTAACAAAAGATTTTTTGATATCAATTGTTTCCGATCTTGCGTTAATAATTAAGGAACTGTTCCATTCCGCTCTAATACCCCACTTTAGTTTCATAATATTCATGTTTTGATCAATTACAAACACTTTTTGATTAGGCGAAATGTTATAATTTGGGCTTATATTTATATTATATTTATTTTTAAATTTCTCTTTTGAATAAAGTACGTATCTGCCACACATGATTTTTATTTTTCTATCTTTTTTTTGATTTCCAAGTTCCACCATATTGATAAAATAAATTATTCAACTTCGATTCCTCTAAACAGTTTTTACAAAGAAATACCCAATTACCTTTTTCGTCATATTTGCATCGAAATAATTCAGAAAACAATTTGCCACACCTAAAACAACTTCTTTGCTCTCTTATTCTCATGCTACGACAGCTGATTGTAACAGTCATCACAAATGTAAGTATTTAAATTAAAATAATTTAACCTTGAAGCATCGCAAGGTAATGGCGCATCACATTTTTTGCAAACCTGTAACTCTACATCGTCGTCATTTGTCATAATTTATATCTGCATTCTATAATAATTTCATTAAAATATTCTTCTAGTTTACTATTGAAGTTTGTAATAGTTTTTATTTTTAAAGATTTTTTATAACAATTATTTCTGATAAAAGTCAAAATTTCTGACTTATAACTATAAGGTACATACTCTTTTAACTCTTTGTTTAAAATGAATTTTAAATTATTTTGTTTTGATTTGAATTTAATATAACCAAAAAGTAACTGTTTATCATTGCAATTTAGGATCTGTTTGTTGTTATCCAAAATATTAGGAACAACACAGAAATCCTCAGATAACAGGCCAAAACCAAAAAAATACATAAAAATTATTAACTTTTTCATTTTCTTTTTAAAAATTTCTATTACTTTAACTTTACCACCTTGTAATAGTAAATTTTATATTGAAGCAAAAGCAAGGTGGCTTTCAAATAAAAATATTAATGATTGCTTTTTTAAATATTAAAACTATCTAATTACTAGAACTTAGTTATAATGAAATAAATAAATTGCATTGACTCCTACAATAATATCTATCTTTTGGAATATCATTTAGATTCAATTTAATTTATTTAGTGCACTTAGGAGTTTATTATCTAAGTTCATTTTAAGATAAGGAGAAAAATGATAAAAGGTAAAGTTAAATGGTTTAATTTCAAAAAAGGTTATGGATTTATTCAACCCGAAGACGGATCTAAAGACGTTTTTGTTCACAAGACAGCTTTAAAAAGCTCAGGCATTGATAATCTAGAAGAAGGCCAAGACATAACATTTGAAATCGCTGAAGAAAATGGAAAAAATTCAGCTGTTAATCTTAAAATTTAAGTCAAACTTAATTAATTGATATTATTTTTCTTCCAATTCGTGCAGATCATATTCTATGTGATCCAATTTCGAGTTTATAACTTCTAACTGCTCATCAATCTCTAAAAAGCTATTGTTAACCTTAGCGTAGAATATTGAAAGAAACAGTATTACAAAAATCAGCAATGCAATTCCAAAATTAACTTTTTTCATATTAAATATCTATCACATAAATATAGTTTTTAATGAAGTAACCACAAAATAAATTTAGATTTCTTTAATAAATACAATTTCTACCACAATTCTACTACATTAATTTGCAAGGAGTTCAATATTATTTGTGAATAAACTTGGGTTTTTCTCTCTATACGCGAAATCTTTTTTTACATATTCGTTTTGATTAACAAAGATATCGATTAATTTTTTTTTTGCAAAATTCGATGATTCAATTTTTTGGCAACTGTAAAAATCTGTTATCCAGTGTTTTACACCAATTTTTAATGTTTTGTTATCAAAGTATACTTTATAATTCGAATTTGTTTCAGATTTTAGATTTATATCAGCACTGCTTGTATCATCTAGATAATCTGAATTAAGTAATTCATATTCATCATTTTTATTTTTTTTCCATAATTGATACTTTCTTACGCCTCTTTCCAATGATATTTCTCCAATATTTGGCCATAATGTCCCTACAACATTTCTGTTGTTAAAAACCAATATACTCTTAAATGCGCTGCTATTTAAGACCATTCCATAAGGATACTGCTCAAAACCAGTACTCCACGATTTATTTACATAGTTACATTTATATATTTCATTTTTATAAAAACCCTTAAGAAGTTTATTGAAAACTTCTCGAGAACTAAACTCAGAAGCTTTTAAATTTCCTGAAAATAGAAGTAACAGAACTGTAAGCCTTACAAAAATCATATTAGTTTTTTAATATTAAAAAAAAAAAACACAAGATAAAATTAACAAGTGTATTAAAAATTATTTTTTTTTTTCTTCTAAATCTTCAAGGTGTGTTTTAAGAGCACGGCTACTTAAATTAATTTCAATAAGAAAAATAAACAAAGCAGTTGAAAAAATTAATAAAGCTAATGCAAACAAATAAGGCGCAATTATGCTTCCAATCATTCCAAAGAAAATTGTCAAAAGGTTAATGATAAAAGCTATTCCTGAAAATAATTGCATATATTTTACATATTTAAGTCTCAAACTTAAAATTTTAATTTGAACCAAATATTTAGGTGCTGATTTACTTTGTTGTTTTCGTTTATCAATTAAATCCTTATGCATTTGTCTAATTAGCTTGCTAATTGCAATCCACCTATTTCCAAAGGTAAGCATCATCAAAGGAATAGCTGGAAATAAAAATGCTGCATAGGTTAGATTGAAACTTTTCATTTAAATTTTGTTGTCCTCAATAAGTTTTTCTATATTAAATCCCTCTTTGAAGGAATTAAAATTGTCATAAGGCTTACAGTCACCTCTAAATGAAGAGAATTTTTGATATTTTAAATCTTTTCTATTAATTTTAATTTCATTTATGAAAATTGAATTTTCATTTGTATAATATTTTCCCACATCTTTTTTTACAACCTCTAACCCTTTATCTCCTCCAGCGATCTTATATTCAAAAGCTCTGTCACTTTCAAAGAAATATCCCACAGTATCTCCATATACATCACAAATTATACCTTTCCCGTCAATTTCACCTGCATATACCGGTATAGAAAAAAAAGATATCAGAAAAAACAAAATCATGATTAATAGAATATAGTTCTCTTGTGGATATTCAACACCTCTGTAAACTCTTTTAAAAGTATAAAACTGAAACATGAATATTTTAAAGCTATCAATTTATGAAATTCATCAAATATTTATTAATTGTTGTAATTTGCTAAAATATTTGTATATTAATAATACCATCCACATGGTTTAAAAGTGGCGCATAGTACATGCGTCAAAAGTACATGCTAATTAACTTTAATGGAGTGAACAGTATGTTATTAACCAATAATATAATAAAGTTTAACAACTTTTTTGTAAAAATACCAAAAGAAACAAACAGAGTTTGGGACGCATCTGAAAACAGATGGGGATATAAATATTCAAAGAAGTAAAACTTTATTCTTCTTAAATACGTAGGCAAATTTCAAGTCCTACGTATTTAAATTTTCGTTTTAATAATGTTTTTAATTATTGTAATCTAAATATTGTGAAAAAAATTTTTTTTATATGTTCATTTTTTCTTATTCTAGGTTGCGCTAAAAATTTTGATAAATCAAATATCTCGGATGTTTCTCCTCCTCCTACAGCAAAAATAGAGGGAAAGCATGCAATCTTTATTTCTAAAGAAAACTTCAACCAAATTAATCTAATTAAATCTGAAGACTGTGAATCCTGGGCAGTAAAATTAAACTTTGAGAAACCAATCAAGAAATCAATTGAAAATTTAGTTTATAAGATGTTCAAAGATTTTGAAATAGTTGATCAAAAATTAGAAAAAGAAAAAATAGAAAGAAGTGGTTTTGTTTCTCAAATTTCTTTTTATGATTTTAAAGGAAACTCAAAATTTGAAACAATCAGAAATACTGGGATGTACCAAATTACATTAGATATCAAAATTCAGGTCTCAAATTCCTCAAAAAGCGTCACAAATGACATTTCTTCAAGTATGAATTGGGAAAAGAATATTTTTCTTAATTGTAATTTACAGAGTGGTGCAGTTAAATCAGGACAAAAAGCCCTTGAAAATTTAATAGAAAGAATCTACGAAACTACTTATGAATCAATATTTCAATTAAAGAGATAATTTTAAATGAAAAAAAAAAGAAAATTTTTGCTGTTTTCTTGTTTTACTATTTTTTTTTTCTTTTTTAAAATAAAGTTTTTCAATAGTCTATTTGCAAATTTTAACAAACGGAATCAAACAGGAGTTTTGACGCACGATATTGTACTAAATCATTTAATCTCAATTGATCATCCAGAGAAACCAGAAAGAATTATAGAATTAATAAAATTACTAAAAAAGAAAAAGTTGGGAATTTTGATTCGTGAAATCAATCTAAAAACAAAAGAAAAAAATTGGGTAAAGACTATCCATTCAAATTATCATATTAAGTCTTTAAAGAGTAAGTATCCAATTGGTGAGAAATCATCACTAACCGCAGTTAAAGGTTGTTTGCAAGGTATCGACGAAATTATGAAAAACAAGCATAAAAATATTTTTTGTGCAGTGCGTCCACCTGGTCATCATGCCCTAAATACTGGTAAACACGAAGGATTTTGTTTTTATAATCATATTGCAATATCAGCTAAATATATACAAAGTAAATATAAATTAAGGAAGATCCTTATCATTGATTGGGACTATCATCATGGAAATTCGACAGAATTATTCTTTTATAATGATCCTTCAGTTCTTTTCTTTTCAACTCATGATGCAAACGCCTATCCTAGAACTGGATCACCTGACAGAACAGGAAGTGGAAAAGGTAAAGGGTTTAATGTTAATATTCACCTTCCTTGCGGTACAACTGATAAAAAAATTATAAGTACTTATGAAAATATTTTAGTAAAGAGAGCAAATATTTTTAAACCTGATTTTATTTTAATATCGGCTGGATTTGATAGTAGAAAAGATGACCCTCTTGGTTGCTTTGACATTTCAGATAAAGGATTTAAAACACTTACAACAATTGCGCTGCAAATAGCCGAAAACCATTGCAATGGAAGACTTCTGTCAATTTTAGAGGGAGGGTACAATCTAGAGGGTTCTGCAAAAGCAGCTGTAACACACGTTGAAACTTTAAATAATTTTTACAAAAACATTTAAAAAGATTTCCAATACTGATATTACTCTTCTGAACATTAAATTATAATCTTTTTGATATTTAATTATAACATGAGGAAATTAGACTTAATACAGTATAAAAGAGCATTAGACTTTTCATATAACTTTTATAGGCATAAATACAGAAAAGGTATAAAATTTCCATATTTTAACTATTTATCATCTGTTAGTAATTTAATCATAGAAAATAACGGAAATACTGATGAGGCAATTGCAGCATTAATTCACGATTATTTTGAGTTAGAAGATATAAATAAAAAGTCAAATTTAATAAAAAAAAAATTTGGTATTAAAGTTTTCAATATAGTAAAACAATGTTCTGATTGCGAGGATTTGGATAACCAGAATCATCAATGGCTTGAAAAAAAAAAAGAATATTTGGAAACAATTCAGAAAAAATCTCAATCTTCTTTATTTGTAATTTTATGTGATAAACTTCATAGCGTTAGCTGTATGATAAACGACCATAATAAAATTGGAAAAAAATTATGGAAAAATCATATACAAACAACAAATGATATCTTGTGGTACTACAAAACACTTTGTAATAAATTAAAAAAATTCTTAAAAAATCACAAAACACTTAAAGATAAATTTCAAAGACATGTCAATGAATTAGAATATAAAATCAAAAATTAGAAACATATTCATAATAAAAAAAGATGATTTTTTTCCTTCTGAGACTCCTTCTATGCGTGATAGGCCTTATTTTTCTAGCGCTTTTTTTAATTTCTTTTGTATACTTAATTAAAATAATTTACTTTTCAGATACACAACTTATTCCTCACCTATTCAATAACTACGAAAAATGTAACGAAGAGTTCTCTTTACCTAATAAAGATCTTTGTGAAAAAATCGCAACCACATACTGGATGATTGTTATTTTAATAGCTTCACTTGTAATTTCGTTTATAACATTATTTCCAGTCTTTATAATGAGAAAAAAAAATGACAAACGTTCTTCAAAATCAAAAAAAAAGTAATTTTTTAAAACCATACAAAGAACAAGCATTAAAGGATATTCAAATCTCTATTGAAGAATGGAATGAATTCCAAGAAAAATTTTTTTTTTACCAGATATTTTCTAAAAAGAAAAAGTCTAATCATTGGGAAACTTCAAATTTTATGTTAAATCACTTTAATGTTCACCTGAAATGGTCAAAGAAAATTATAAGATCTCAAAAAAATATAGAAAAAAAAGAAGTTTTAAATGTGTTAATGGCGATGAAGAATTTTTATTCAAAAATTTCAGTTATAAAACCTGACCTCTCTCACCCAGATATAATTAAGTGTTTCAATTTGAGTGCAAAAGAAAATAACTTAAAGCAAAAAAAAATAAAATTTAAAGATAGTATAGAAATAAATTTTTATGATCCTTTCAATAATGTGATCGGAAAAGACACGAGAAAAATCGAACAGAAATATAATCGTGAAAAAAAAAATGCATTAAAATATATTGAAAATTCTTTAGATTATATCGATCAAATTAATAATAAACTGTCCAGATTTGATTCAAGTAAGTTAGAAAAACCAAAAATTTTAACTTACAGTAAAATTAACTCACGTTATGAACTTAAGTTTTTGTGGTGTGATGAAGTGTTAGAGTCTTACAAAAATTTAAAAAAAATAGATGTAAAGAAAAAATTAAATCAAATAAAAAAAAAAATTAATTATTTAAATATTATTCGTCCAAACCGCTCTGATTCTCTGACTGAAAAAATGTACGAATGTTTGTTGAATGATAATGTTATGAAATCTCCGTACACTAAAGAAATTAAAAGAAAATTTGATATAATCAAAAAAAAATTAAAAAAAGTATTTACATTTTAAATAATAAAGTAAAAAAAAGAAATATTTCAATCTCTAGTATCTTTATGTATAAATAGTCTTACAGGGGCCCCGTAGCTCAGTTGGATAGAGCAACTGCCTTCTAAGCAGTAGGTCGTACGTTCGAATCGTACCGGGGTCGCCAAATTATTTAAATATGATTAGAATTTTGACAATTATAATTTTATTATTTAACAAGTCTTTAATAAGCCAAGACTTTAAACTTGTATGTTCAGAAATAAACTCCTCCTTAGACATAGGATTGAGTAGAGATTTTTCAAAAATTGTTAACTTTAAAGATCAGACTATAGTAAATTATTCGGGCGGAGTTTTTGATAATGTGGTTTTATTTGGCAGAAATGAAATTGTTTTTAATAATAATATTTTTAATACTAGAAGTACCTTCAATATTTCTACGAACAAATGGATAACATACAAAGATCAATATATTAAACGTTATGACTGTGAGAAAATAAAAAGGCGCTTTTAGAAAAGCGCCTTAATATGATTTATATTGGGGAGGAATTAGTTTAAATATAACAAAAAACTATATTTATAAAAATTTATTTTAATAATATAGTTTATTTATTAAATGAATATCTACTTTTTGGCATTTATACTTGCAATTATTGATACATACCTGACTTACAAATTTTTTTTAAAGTTTAAAAAAAATAAGTTTTCAAAAGTTATTCTATGCTTCCTAATTTCATTTTACTTAATATTAGTATTAGTAAGATATATATTTAATTTATAGGAGGTAAAACAATCTTTTTTTCTATCAATGATTCAAACTCTTTATTAAGTAGAGTTAACTCCTCAGGTTTTAAAGAAATTGCAATTTGTTCAATAAAATATTCACTTTCTTTGATTCCATGCATCTTAGATTTCAAAAATAATTTATAAGCCATTTTTAAATCTTTAACAGTTCCCGTTCCTGTAAAATGCATATTAGCTAAATTATACATAGCTCTCGGATGACCGAAGTCTGAAGACATTTTATATAATTCGAATGCTTTGAAAACGTCTTTGTTAACGTTTTCTCCATTATAGTACATCCAACCTAAATTAAATAAAGCATACTTATTTGATAGTTGTGAAGCTGATTCGTAATAATAAAGTGCTCTAGTTTTATCAGTTTGTATCCCAAAACCATTGTCATAAATCAAAGCAATATTAAACATAGCATCACTTCTTTTTTCATTATTTTCATCTTCAGCAACTTTCTTAAAGTGAATTATAGCTTGTTCTATCATTTTTTTATTAAAAAGCTCTAGAGCTTTAAAATAATCGTTTGCAGAAGCGGAAAATCCAATTACATTGATAAAAATTGCAACAAAATAATTTTTAAACATAACTTTCTCCCATAAAGGTCAATATTAATGCTTTCCAAAAACTTTATGGTCGGGGAGACAGGATTTGAACCTGCGACCCTCTGTTCCCAAAACAGATGCGCTACCAGGCTGCGCTACTCCCCGATAATCTGCTTATAATATATGAATTGGTGAATTAAAAGCGAAAAATTTAAATTTTTGTTTTAAATGTTGTTGTTAATTCGAAGTTACTTTAATATTAAATAAATTTGAGGAAATGGAAATTTAAAAGTGAAATCCAAACTTAATCTGGCTATCTTAGCATCAATATTTTTTCCTATTATTTCAATTTCTGAAGAACTCTCCGATGTTTTAAAAGATGCATATAAGTTTTATCCCGACATTGAAAAAAGTAAAACAGAACTGAAAATTTCAGAAAAAGATTTAAAAATTTCAAAAACAGATTTTCTACCATCTCTTGATTTATCTGCATCACAAGGAAGGAAAATTTCAAAAAGCAACCCTGATACATCTCGAATTAATGATAGCGCTATCAACCCAACTACGTTCGACTTAGATTTATCTCAACCTTTAGGTTACACAAAGGCTATAAATTTCAAGCAAGCTAAAAATAACGTGAACATCGCAAAGTTAACCTTTTACGCAACAGTCCAAGATGTTTTATTTAAAGCTAGTAAAGCCTATTATACTGTTCTAAAGGATTATTTTCTTTTAGATGTTTCAAAAAGGAACGAAGAAACTCTTGAAAAAAAACTAAATGCTGCAGAAAAGCGATTCGAATTTAAAGATGTTACTAAAACTGACGTTTTTCAGGCTAAAGCAAGATTAGCAGGTGCTACTTCAAAGAGAATAGAGGCTGAAAATAACTTAGAAATTTCAATTTCTGATTTTAAAACAATTGTCGGAAGAGATCCGGATATTAAATGGTTTGATTCCAATAATGCCCAAATTGTCGACGCCAATCCAAAAGATTGGTTAAAATTTGGTCAAATACCAAAACTTCCAAAATCTTTGGACGATTCAATAAAAACAGGCTTAGAAAAGAACCCAGATTATAGAAAATTAAAATTACAACTTATGAACTCAAAATTGGATGTAAGAAAAAATAATTTAAATTTTGCACCAGAATTTTCTTTGTCTGGTTCAGTAGGAAAATCACTTGATTCCTCAAGAACGGTTGAAAGAACAGATTCATTCTCAGTAACTGCAAATGTTACAGTTCCATTATTTAACAAAGGACATAATTTTTTGAATTTAGAAAAATCCAAAGATTCTGCTCTCACCGTCATTAAATCAATTGAGACAAAAAAACTTGACTTACAATTTCAAATTAATTCGGCATGGAAGAAAATAGAAAGTTCAAAATCAAGTATAGATTCTCTTGAGGTTTCGGTTGAGTCAAATTTAATGGCAGTTGAGGGAGTAACTAAAGAAGCAAGTGTTGGTACCAGAACAACATTAGAAATTTTAGATGCACAAAAAGAACTAACAAATTCTGAATCAAATTTAGTGAACGCACAATATCAACTTATTATTTCATCCTTCGAATTATTAAAACTATGCGGAATTCTCAATTTCGAAACAATTGAAAAGTAAAATTAATTAAAGCTTGCTTAAAATAAAAAAATAAAATATTGTTAAACTAGACTGTATCGACTTTTTAAAGTATTAACACAATTTAATCTTACAATTTAATAAAGGAATTTATTATGGCAGAATTTGTTTTGCCACCTGAAATGGAAGCTTTTGCTGAAGCCGCTGGCGATGCAGCTATGGGTCCATTTCAAGCGGCTGACTTCGCTGCTGACCCTAGTGCAGCCTTCGGAGAAGGTATGGGAGCAGCAATGAATTTTATGGCGGATGCTGGTATGCCAAAAGAAATGATGGATAATATCGCAGACGTTGCACAGGGTGCTTTTGATGCTCATATGGCAGCAAATCCTGATTCACCTCCAATGGATGCATTTGATGCTGTTGGCGGTGCGTTAGATTTTCATATGGCAGAGTTTCCCGGTGATATGCCTTGTATGGACATGGCAGGCGATTTCCCTCCACCACCAGAGGATTTTGGTCCAATGATGGATGGAGCACCACCTTATGGTGATTTTCCAGGTGGACCAGAATTCGATCCTGGTGCTATGCCAGGTGCATGGGAACCAGGACCAATGACTGATATGGGACCAGCTGGAATGGGACCAGATGGACCTCCTCCAGGTGAGATGGGACCAGGTGGAATGGGACCAGACGGACCTCCTCCAGGTGATATGGGACCAGGCGGAATGGGACCAGACGGACCTCCTCCAGGTGATATGGCAGGCGGACCTCAACCAGATGGGCCAGCTTTTGGACCAGATGGAGAACCAATGGGACCTCCTATGGGAGAACCACCTAATCCAGAGGGCGGTTTTGGGCCAGGACCAGATGGACCTCCTCCAGGTGATATGGCAGGTGGACCAGAATTCGGACCAGGAACTCCTCCTCCTGATATGGGACCAGGGACAATGGGACCTGACGGACCACCTCCAGGCATGGATATGGATGGAGACGGAATGCCTCCGCCACCTCCTGGTGGTGAAGGGCCAGATCCATTATTTGGTGAAGGTGGGCCAGCTGGTGGACCGCCACCAGGTGATATGCCTCCAGGTGATCCGATGGGTCAACCAGGGCCAATGGATGGCGGACCTGGTGGTCCAGGTGATATGCCTCCTCCAGATGGAATGGGTGATATGCATACTCACATGGACGATGCAGGAGCACATCAAGGTCCAGAAGGGCCTCCTCCTGGAGATCCTGGGCCAATGCCTGGTGATATGCCAGCCGATGTACCTCCGCCACCAGACGACCCAAATGACGGTGGTGAGGTAGTTTAAACCTATACTTCTATAGATAAAAAACCCTCTTAGAGTTTCTAAGGGGGTTTTTTTTTTGATTAAATTAAAAATTAATATATTATATCCTCATGGAAGCGATGCGAGGTTCTCAAAAATCAATTATTCTAGTTGCAAGACAACTAGGGGTTCATATTGGTCCAAATGATATTCCAGAAAGATTTCAAATTGAAGATAGAGAGCTTAGAACCACTGAAATGTGTGAACTAGCTCAATCCTTTGATTTAAAAGCAAAAGCAACCAAAATTAGCGATAAAGAACTAGTAAAGCTCTTATCTAAAAAACAACAAATCTTAAGACTTAAAAATGGAAGATACATAATAGCTTTAAGAGTTATTCAAGGTGAAAAAGATGATGATAAGTCAGTTTTATGCCTTGATACTGGTGTTACCAGTCCTAAACCTCAACAAATTAATTTAAAAGAATTAAAAAAAGGCTGGAACGGAGAAGTAATACTTCTTAAAGCTAAACTGAAAAAATTCGAAGAAGACAGCGAATTAAAAATTGGATGGTTAATTGGCGAGTCATTTAGGAACAAATCTGTTATGGTTCAAGTTGTAATCGTAGCTTTGATTTTAAACATTTTCGCAGTTATACCGGCTGTTTTCATGATGTTAGTTTTGGATAAGGTTGTAAACTATGAAGCTTATTCAACTTTATATGTTATAACTTCAGGTGTAGTTGTTGCGTATGTATTTAATGGAATACTTGGGTATTTAAAATCATATCTTCTTGATTTTTTCTCACAAAAAGTTGAAGCCAAACTTTCAGTTAAAGTTTTTGAAAAATTAATTGCTTTACCAATGCAAAGGTTTCACAAAGAATCAGCAACTTTTTTGAGATTCACAGGTCAAATATCTCAGATCAAAAGCCTTCTGACTCAAAAAGTTTTCTCAACAGCACTAGACTCAATTAGTTTACTTGTTTTTGTTCCAATTTTATTTTTTTATAGTCCATTACTATTTATTGTTGTGTTTTCATTCAGTATTTTAGGAGCTTTAGCATCAATGTTTTACTCGAAAAAACAAAGAGACTCACTCGCTGGTTTAAGTAAGGCTGAATCAAAAAGACAAGAATTTATTTCTGTTGCTGTTAACGGAATTGAGAATGTAAAGGGACTTGCTCTTGAGCCTAATTTAAAAGATCAGTGGAGAGATTTGGAAGCTAATTATATTATTGCAAATGAAGAAATGCAAAAAAAGTCAGCAGTTTTAAACAACATTTCATCAACCATAAATCAACTAATGACAGCGATGGTCATTTTTGTTGGGGTGCATCTTGTATTTTCTGGTTCTCTTTCAGCTGGAATTTTAGTAGGTTTTAATATGCTAGCCGGCAGAGTTTCAAAACCAATAATTGATCTAGTTACTCTTAAAACAGAAATAACAAAATTAGTTCAGTCTCTTCAGATCATATCAGGAATAGTGGATGCAAACTCCGAAACAACTGTTAAGGGCCAAAAACCTCAACTAATGGGACAGGTTACTTTTAAAAATGTTGAGTTCGGCTACGACGATAATACAAAAGTATTAAATGATGTTGATATTGAAATTAATCCAAGACAAATAATTGGTATCACTGGTAAAAGTGGCTGTGGGAAAAGTACCATTGCAAAACTGATTCAAGGTTTGTATAGACCGCAAGCTGGCATCGTAGCCCTTGATAATATAGATCTTCGTTTACTGGACCTTAGTCATGTAAGATCACAGGTTTCATTGGTCGGAACAGATAGTTATTTTTTTCCTGGAACAATAAGAGAAACAATAGCAAGTGCAATGCCAAATTCTTCTATGGACAGGATAACGTGGGCTGCCAAAAAAGTTTTTGCGCATGAAGAAATAGAGTCTTATCCCGATGGATATGAAACATTTCTTGAAGAAAACGCTACAAACCTAGCAACTGGTTTAAGACAGAAACTAGCAATCGCTAGAGCACTTATTAGAAACCCTCGTATCATGATACTAGATGATGCTTTCACAGGTTTTGACGTTGATAGTGAAATAAAATTATATGATGCATTATCAGATATTGCTCTTGGTAGAACGATTATTATCGTGTCAAACAGAGTTTGGCACCTTCGACTTTGTAATAAAATCTTTGTACTTGAAAAAGGAAAAATATCTCAACAAGGTTCTTTTGAAGAACTTAGACAGACCTCAGGCTATTTTGGTAAGACGTATAATAAGCAAATGTCTATTTTAGGTGTTGAAAACAAAATTAAATCTTTAAAAAAGGCCGGGTAATTTAAATGGCTGAAAAAAAAAATATTCAACCCGCTGTTAGAAATTTAGCTGCTGGTGATGTGCTTTTTAGAGAAGGTGAAGTTGGTGACTATGCCTATCAAATAGTAAAAGGGAAAATAGAGGTATGCAAATTCAACGGTGACGAATACGTAACTCTGTCAATACTTGAAAAAGGTGCGTTGTTTGGAGAAATGGCATTAATTGACAAACAACCAAGAAGTGCAATGGCAAGAGCGACAGTTGAGACAACGGTAAAAGAAATTGATCAAAATGCTTTACTAGGATATCTCAAAAACTCTCCACAAACAGCTTTCAATATGATGCAGCAACTTGCAAGCTATGCCAGAAATGCAAACGAAAAATTATCTGTGGATGCTTTTGAATCTGGAAATGAAAATGAGAATAACAAAGATCAAGAAGAAGTTTTAACTGAGGAAGAAAAAGAAAATAGATCAAAAAAAAAAATGATGAGTGAATTATTAGATGAATTTGATGACGACATTGATAGAATTAAAACAAAGCAGGTACCAAGTTCAGTAAAAATGTCAGTCTATTCATTTGGTTTCCTTATTTTATTTTTAATTACTTGGGGCACTATTTCGGAAATTGACACTACAATTTCTGCTTCTGGAAAGATTACCACCGTTGTCCCAAATGTAGAGGTACAATCAAACTATAATTCTGTTGTCAAAGAAATACTTGTAAAAAAAGGCGAGAGTGTAAATCAAGGAGACCCACTCGTAACTTTCGATGCTACACTACAAAGAGCCGATAAAATGAAACTTGATTATCAGCTTTCAGTTGTAAATTCAAAAATTGATAGACTAAGAAAGCAGTCATTGTTAAGAAATAATGTTTCGGTTGCAAATCCAAATGACGAAAGACAAAGTCGAATCTTTAAAGATAAAAAAGACCAATATTTAGCAAAGATTGCTTCATTAGATCAACAAATAGGTTCCACTGAAGACGATTTAAAGTTTATCAAGGAACAACTTGATATACAAAAACAGCTGGAAGATTCAAAGTTGGAGTTGTTTGAACTTGATCTTGTAGCAGAGTCACAAGTTTTAGCTGAAAAAAATAAAAGGTTATCTTTAGAAAAAGAATTTACAAAAACTAGCAATAAACTAAGCGAATTAAAATCTAATAGAAAAGAATATAACAGCCAATTTTTTGGAGGAATAAACGATGAGCTTGTTGGGTTAGAAGATCAAAGAATGTCGCTACAAGAGGATGTTAAAAAACTTGAAAGACAACAAACTGATGTCGTGGTCAGAGCGCCTTCTGACGGAATGATTCTAGACCTTCATTCTCTATACCCTGGAGCAGTAATAACACCAGGTAAAAGTGTTGTAACATTGGTACCAACAGGTGTGGAGTTATTAACTGTTTTTGATGTTGACCCTTCTGATATTAGTAAACTAATTCCGGATACATCTGTTAAAATTCAACTTAATGCTCTTCCAGCACAAAAACATGGTGAATTAAAAGGAAAGCTTATTTATGTTTCTGCTGACACAATTGATAAAGATGTCGATGGAAAACCTGGAAATTTTTATAGAGCTAGGGCTCAAATAACAGAAAATGAGTTAAAAGATATTCCTCCAGGATTTAATTTAATGCCAGGAATGAAAGTTTCAGGAAAGTTTAGAGTTGGGCAAAGAAGATTAATTACGTATTTTATTTATCCACTCATAAGAACTCTTGGTAATAGTTTTGCAGAACCATGATTAAATTAAAGCTAAGTTTTAGACTTATTGTTACTATTGCCTCTTTAGTAATGGCAATTCTTTTTGGTTTGATTCGAATAGCTGATCCTGAAATAGTAGAAGTTCTACGACTTAAATATTTTGATGTTCTTCAAAAAAAATTTCCAAGATCTACAGACGGTCAAACTTACTCCGTAATTGTAGATATTGACGAAAAATCTCTAAGAGAAATCGGTCAATGGCCATGGCCAAGAACTGTACTTGCTGATCTTTTTAAAAAATCTAAAGAGTCAGGTATGCTTGTTTTAGGTCTAGATGTTCTCTTTGCAGAAAAAGACAGAACTTCACCTGACTTAATTTCTCAAGATTTAGAAAAACGAAATCCAACTATTGCAAAATTATTAAGTGAACTTCCTTCTAATGAGTTTTTAGCCACTGAAGCTATGAGTGACTTTCCTGTAGTAATCGGGCACTCTGGCTTGGATGTAGAAGGTGATGCAAACAGAAATGATATAAACGATTCATCTGTAAAAGTTTTTGTTGGCAAAGGTAAAAATCCAAAGGAATGGTTGATATCTTATCCTGGATTACTTGCTAATGTGACAGAGTTTGAAAAAGCTGCCTCTGGATCTGGTACAGTTTCAGTTGCACAGGAACCAGATGGAATTATTAGAAGAGTACCCTTAATATCAAATGTTGCAGGTGAAATCAGACCAACTCTTGGACTTGATATGATAAGGGTTGCGTTTCAAGGAAATAGTATTGCCACTAGGACAGGTTTGACGGGAATTAAAGAAATAATAATTCAAACTAAAGCTATTGGTAATGCTGCTATTCCGACTGATGAGAATGGTAGAGTGTGGATTTATTATGGTGATTCAGATGCTGGAAAAGTTAAAGAAGGTAAATCAAGATATTATGTAAGTGCAGTGGATATAATTAAAGGAAGGGTTGGCAAAGATAGATTACAAGGAAAACTTGGTATATTAGGCACATCGGCCACTGGATTAAAGGATATTAGACCCACTCCAGTCGATGAAAGAATGCCAGGTGTTGAAATTCATGCAAATCTTATTGATACAGTCATTTCAGCAATTCTTTATTATACATCTACAAAAAATTCTGAAAAAGTTTATAAAGAAGCATTAAAAAAAGGTTTAAGTGAAGAAGAAGCAATAATTGAAAAAAACAAAGTTAAAATTTCAGGATCACCTTTTTTGAAATCTGGTGCAAATATGAAATTTTATGAAGCACTCTTTACAATTTTGCTTGCATTATTTATTACAGTGTCTGCATTAAGGTTTGGTCCAATTGTAAATATTTCATTACTTGTAACCATAATAAGTTCTGCATTTTATATTAGTGTAAGGTTATTTACTGAACATAAAACTTTATTTGATCCAACCTTTGCAGGTGTAACAACTTTTGTAATTTATTTTAGTAACACCTTTGCAAACTACTTACGAGATGCCAATGAGAAAAAACAAATAAGGGGTGCATTTTCTCAATATCTATCCCCTGCTTTAGTAGAGCAATTAGCTGAAGATCCTGATAAATTAGTGTTGGGTGGAGAAACAAAAAAAATGACATTTCTTTTTTGTGATGTAAGAGGTTTTACAACAATTTCAGAAGCTTTTAAATCCGATCCTCAAGGCCTTACAAAACTTATAAATAGATTTTTAACTCCTCTTACAAATGAAATCATAAATAAAAATGGAACAATAGATAAATATATGGGTGATTGTATTATGGCTTTTTGGAATGCACCTATAGATGTCGATAAACACGAGCAAGTTTCTTGTGAAGCAGCATTGAGCATGCACAAAGCACTTAAGGAACTTAACGATATAAGAGAACAGGAAGCAAAGTCAGAAAATAAAGATTTTTTGGAATTGAAAATTGGAATTGGACTAAATACTGGAGGTTGTGTTGTTGGAAATATGGGGTCAGATCAAAGATTTGACTATTCAGTATTGGGAGACGCAGTCAATCTAGCATCACGTCTTGAAGGTCAATCAAAAGGTTATGGAGTTAAAACAGTTATTGGGCAAGAAACAAACGATGCTGTTAAAGATACTTATGCTACGCTCCAACTTGATATGTTAGCAGTAAAAGGAAAAAAAGAAGCTGTATCAATTTTTTGTTTGCTTGGTGATCCAAGTTTTAAAAATAGTGTTGATTTCAAAAATCTTGAAAAAAAGCATAAAAATGTTTTAAATCTCTATTTTAATCAAAATTGGAAAGATGCTATCGAGGAAATGACTCAGGCAAAAACACTTTGTAAAAGTTTAATGAAAGATTACTATGAAATGATGACAGAAAGAATTAATGAATATAAAAAGCATCCTCCCCCAAAAGATTGGGATGGTGTTTTTGTTGCAACTTCTAAATAAAAAAAAGGTTTAAATGAGTTTAAAAAAGATAAGAGTTCTTCCAGATCAATATATTGTTCGAGAGGGAGATAAAGGAGAAACAGCCTTTTTAGTTGTCTCAGGTGGATTAGTTGCAGAAATTGAAGGAAAAAAAATAGGGAAAATTGAAACAGGTGAAATCTTTGGAGAATTGTCTTTAATTCTTAATGAAAATAGAACTGCGAGTATAAAAGCTATTGTACCAAGTGAAATCGTTGAAATAAAAAGAAAGGCGTTGGAAGCTATTTTATTATCCTCCAACATAGATCTTCATAAAGTAATTAATGAAATGTCAAAGGAATTAGGAAAATCCGATAACCAAAAACTTCCAGTTACCAAAGCCGATCTTGTAAAGCTAACTAAGGACTCTCCTAACGTAATAAGAGCTTTAGCTTTACAGATTCACTATAGATTATCTCAAAGGATATTTTCTTGAAAGAAGTTAGTCATGGAAAAACAACAAAAATTTTGATGTTAGAAGGTGAGACGCTTTTTAATCAAGGAGACAAAGGTGATAAAGCATACATGATAGTTTCTGGAGTCCTTGATGTACTAGTTGACGGAAAAAAAGTTGGATCTATGAGAGATGGAGAGGTTTTTGGTGAAATGGCTTTGATATTAAAACAAAACAGAAGTGCAACTATTACATCAGCTCAATCTACAGAGTTAATATCTATTAGTAAAGAAAATCTTGATGAGCTAATTAATTCTGGTTCAAAGGCCGCCCAAAAGGTAATTTTAAATTTATGTAAAGAACTTGCTAAAAGAAATGAGTTTCAAAATGTACTTTATTCACATGATGAAATAGATCAGATAATAGAGTCAGAGAATCAAATAATAAAAAAAATAACAAAACAAATTCTTTACAGATTAGAGAGGTCAACAAGTCATGTTGAATAAAGATTTTATTAATTTCTACAATATGTTATGGTAAACTATGAAATATTCCGATTACATTCACGAATCAGAGATAAATCATAAATCTTTAAGTTATAACCTTCTTACGCCGAAGGCAGCTAAAGGAAAATCACTAAAGCCTCAGAAAATAAAAGTATCACCTGCCAAGGCACTTACTTTATTAGCACCTTACACGATTTCTAGAGTTATGGAACAAATTAAAGCTGTTGTTCCACTTGCAGCATATTTATTTCTGTTTCAACTTTTAATTTTAAGACAACCAATCTCTTCAGCGACAACAATTTGTCTAGGATTAATTGCAGTAATAATAGGCCTAGCAATTTTTATGGAAGGTCTTAAAACCGGTTTAATGCCATTTGGCAATGTAATTGGTGATACATTACCAAAAAAAGCACCAATGGTTCTTGTTTTAATTATTATTGGAATACTTGGGGTGGGGGTAACTTATGCGGAACCAGCTATTGGAGCACTCAAAGCATTTGGTTCATCAATAAACCCTCAGGACGCACCGTATCTGTATGAGATACTAAATAATAGAAGTGAAACCTTAGTTGTAATGGTCGGTGCTGGTGTTGGACTAGCAGCCATAATTGGAACGATTAGGTTTGTCAAAGGTTGGTCTCTAAAACCTATGATTTATGCAGCTCTTACACCAACAATAATTCTTACTGCATATGTATGGAGTAATCCTGATTTAAGAACTATTCTCGGATTAGCTTGGGATTGTGGTGCTGTTACAACTGGACCAGTTACTGTACCTCTTGTGCTATCACTAGGTATTGGAATTGCAGCATCAGCTGGTAAAGGAGATTCATCTCTTTCTGGTTTCGGCGTCGTTACAATGGCTTCATTATTTCCAATTATAGCTGTTCTGATTCTCGCTATACATGTTTCTCAGACAATCTCAGTTGAGGAAATAATTGCTTCGACTAGTATGGTTTCAGATATGACCATAGGAGAGGTTTCTAAATGGTCACAAACCCCGTTTGTTGAAATTATTGGAGGAGTTCGAGCGATACTTCCACTTGTGATATTTTTAATGATTGTGCTTTTTATAATCCTTAGATCTAAACTTCCTAACAACATGATAACAACTTATGGGTTAACTTTGTCCATTGTTGGGATGTGTGTCTTCAATATAGGACTCACATATGGTTTAGGAGCTATAGGTGGACAAGCTGGAACCAATCTTCCTGCTGCCTTTATGGAAGTCCCAATAAGTGAAGTATCACCAATTTATAACGAATTATTGGGTTTAACTATAGTAATTCTTTTTGCTTGGCTCTTAGGATTTGGAGCAACACTTGCTGAGCCAGCACTTAATGCCCTTGGTTTGACAGTTCAAGAGCTTACCAATGGTGCTTTCAAAAAGTCAATGTTAATGTATAGCGTTGCCGGGGGTGTTGCATTTGGGATAGCCTTAGGTGTTGGAAAAATTGTATTTGCTTTTGACTTAGCAACCGTTTTAATACCACTTTATCTTCTTGCAATTATTTTAACTTACTTTTCAACTGAAGAATTTGTTAATGTCGCCTGGGACAGCGCTGGAGTCACAACCGGCCCGGTAACCGTACCACTTGTTCTGGCTATGGGTCTGGGTCTAGGAAATGCTGTATCCGCCACTGAAGGTTTTGGTATTCTATCAATGGCAAGTATTTGTCCAATTCTTGCTGTACTCCTAATGGGACTATATATACAATTTAAACAAAAAAAATAACTAAAAGGAAAAAATTATGGCCAGAGATATCACTTATTTAACAGACGTTTTTTTAATCACTTGTGTTGTTGAAAGTGGTCTAGCCGACAAAATCATAGATGCTGCCACCAGTGTTGGAGCCCAAGGTGCAACAATTAATTATGCCAGGGGTACAGGCATTAGGGATAGAATGGGACTTCTTGGAGTAACTATAGATGAACAAAAAGAAATAATAAGAATTATAGTTTCTAAAGAACAATCGAACAGAGTCTTTGAATCAATGTATTTAGCCGGAAATCTTGATACACCTGGTAAAGGCATAATGTGGATGGTTAAACTTGACAGAGTTGCGACATATATACCTAAAGATGTCATTAAACGAGCTGGAGGATAAATATGTCAAAGTTTGTTGAAATTGGTGGCTTAATAAAAAAAGGTTTAGGACAAAAAGTTGTTAAAAAGTTTTCTGAAAACTCAGACGTTATTTCAGTCGGTTATGCTAATGGTAGAGCCACAGATATGTTTGACATACAGCAATTTGGTGATGCTAGTGAAGCAGACATTCTTACTCTCATTGTCAAAGAAAGAAAAGGAAATGTTATTTTTGATGAGCTTTACAAACATTTAAAACTCAATTCTCAAAAAAACGGCGTAATTTTCAAATCTGAAACAATTTCCAAATCTTCTGTAAAATAATTTACCTTTCAGATAATGCAAAGCTTGCACCGGTTATAAAAGGCGTTAAGAAATAATCCATAAAACTTCTTTTACCAGTTATAATACCAACCATAACTGGAACACCAGACAAAAGTTTATATTCCTCGTTTTTTCGTGCAAAAGAGTTTTCAGAGGTTTCCACCTTGACTAAATAAAAACCCTCTTCATCTTTACCAGAAATTCTGTCAGCGCCTACAAATACAACTTTCCCTTTTATTGATCTAAACCTAGAGCCTTCAGGTGTATTCAGTCTAATTTTTGCTTCAAGATTTTTTTTTACGTATCCAATTTCTGATAAAGGTAATTTTGCCTCAATTATTAGTTTTTCATTTTCAGGTACAATTTCAACAACAGTCACGCCAGGAGCGACTATAGCTCCCTTAGAATTTACTGACACAAGTTTTACTGTTCCAGATACAGGGCTTTTTAAAACGGTTCTATTTAAGCTGTCTGAATATTTCTGAATTCTTTTATTAAGTTCCTCTTTTTCTTTTTTGTACTGTGACAACTCGATATTTAATTCTTCTATATAATTGTTTTGCACTTTTTCTAAGTCATTCTTGCTCAAATCAATTATAGATTGTTGTTCGTCGATACTTCCTTCAACCTCTTGCCTTTCTCTTAAAATTTCTAAATGCTTTAACCTATTTGTTGCCTCGACTTCTAATAATTTTTGACTGATATCTTCTTGTTCTTTTACGATTGTTAATCTTTTTTTTAAATTTTTGAGATTTTTATTAGCTTTATCAATACTTGCTTTCTTTGACTTTATTTCAGAGTTGATTGCTTTTCTTCTACTTTGAAAAAGTTCATTTTCAGATTTTACTAATTCCTCATCAAATAAGTCATTTTTATTTTCAGGAATTTCTATTGAATTATTAGAATTTATTTCAGAATTAACTCTTAGTATCGACAGATCAATTGATTTAAGTCTTGAGTTAATCTCCTCAAATTCAGAGCTTGCTTTTTCTTTCGATAAAATAACCAAAGGTTGATTTATCTCAACCTTTTCACCTTCACTAATTAATATTTCTTCAACTATTCCACCTTCCAAATGTTGTACATACTTCATTCTTCCTTGGGGTATTATTTTTCCGTCAGCTAAGCTTAATACCTCAATAATTTTTAAATTCACTAGTAGCAAAAAAATAAGTGAGAAAAGAATTAATGATACTTTAAGTCTTTTACTAATAACGTTTTTTGGTTTTTCATCGTTTTTAAATAAATTCCATTTTACCCATTTCTCTGTCATCTTTTCACCCTAAATTAGTTTGTTTATCACTTAGTTTAATAATTTCAGAATCTTCTGAAAAACAAATTACGGTTTTTCCAGCTCTTTTTAATGAGGCTATCAATTTCAGCACCATATTTTTACCTAATTTATCTAGATATAATAACGGATCATCAAAAATATAAACTTGATAGGTTTTTGAAATCGACCGTGCAATATGTATTTTTTTTAAAATCCCTTTTGAATAATTTTTATTTATAGAATCAGTTATTGTTAAATCTGATTTTTTTAACTCTTTATCTAATCCAACATTTTGAAGCAGTCTACTAACCTCTTGTTCATTCAGATCAGGGTTGGATATTAAAATATTATTTAAAATTGATGAATTTAACACTTCAACATCTTCAGGTATATAAGCTACTTTATTCTTATACCATTGCAATGATAGTTTCTCCAAATTAGTTTCATCTAATAAAATATCTCCAGATTCTGGATTAATTAGTCCCATGAGCAATTTTGCAATTGTGGTCTTTCCGGAGCCATTCGCTCCGCTAATAACTGAAATTTCTGAAGAATTAAAATTAGCAGAGAAATTTTTAATTATATACTTATTATCATTATCGAAAGAATAGTTGATATTTTTAAGTTTATAATTCCCTATAATTTTACTTAGTTGCATACCCTCAACTCTATTTTTAGAGTTTTTGAAAAAATCTTGGCAATCATTAAGATACATATTTGTTCTCTCAATGATAGAATATGAATTTTGTGCCGATGAAATTGTACCCAAAGCTCGAGTAGCAAATATGTTGAATCCTATCAGGCTACCAATAGAAAGATTCCCATTCACGACAAAGATACTCCCAAATCCAATTGTAATAATTGATGATAGCAAAACAAAAAAACTGGTTGTGGATATTTGTTGAGCATCAAAATTTGCAGTTGAAGAGTCAATTTTTAATTTTTTATTTAAGTAATTTTCTAGATAATATCCAGAATATTTAAATGCTAAAGTAGATTTTAAAAGCTCTTGATTAGTTCCAATCTCTTTAATTATTAATTTATCATTCTTAGATAAATTTAATTTTTCCAGGTTTAGATTTTTATTTTTTATTAATCTTTGTTGCAACAACAAGAAAATAATAACAAGAATTAAAAAAATTGTTGCTAATAATAGGTCCAGAAAAAAAAGAATAATAATAATCAAAGTTGCAAAAATTGAGTCGAGAATATTTGACTGAACTTTAGGTGATAAGAATTGAAAAAAATTATTGTTGAAATCAATTATTTCAACAAAATTTCTTTTTGAGGTTTTATTTTCTCTCTCAAAAAATGTTTTGATTAGGTCTAATTTAAAAAATTTTATTGGATTTATGAGAAGTTCACATAAGATTTTACTCCTAATATTCCTAAATATATACTCGAATACTGCAACTAAAAGAGCACCTGATAATAGAAAAAACAATGTTCCCTGAAGGCCAAATGCGATATATCTATTAAAAATGTGAATGATAAAGATTGGGCTTAATAAACCCATTATAGTGATAAAAAAAGTCAATAAAAGAATAGTATTTAGAGAGTTACTTTCTTTTAATATGTGAAACCAAAACTTCATAATATTATTTTATAATATCACTCTCTTACCTTCAAAATAAACATATAACATCTTAAACTCCAGAAATTGTTTGGAATACAAATTCGTTACCAGTTAAATTATCATTATCATAATTACTTAATTTAGCTAATGGTTCAAGTTCGCTATCAGCTATCATCCCGTGATGATTATTAGTATCAGTCCAAAACCAAATATATGTGCTTGTTCCGTCACCTACGCTTATATACATTGATTCATTTTCAAAATCATTAGTTCCACTACCACTTACACTTATTGAAAAACCAGTGAAATGATTAGCAAGAGCAGAAGAACTCTCAGCAACGGCTGTTGTTAAATCATTAGTAAAATTGAATACGTAGGGTAACTCATTGGAGTTACTAGTAATATCATAGTTACTACCGAACTGAGACGAGTCTGTGTGTATTAAACTTCGATTATAAGCTGACGAGGGAGCTTGAGAACCTACAATCAAATCATTACCGCTCGCTCTAAAGTCAATTATTTCATCTTTTGAAGTTCCATCTATGTGACCTGGTTCATAATAAAATTTGTCATCACCATCATTTCCATAAAGGGTATCACTACCCAGGCCTCCAACAATTATATCATCTTGGTCACCACCGTTAAGTTCATCATCGCCCAAACCTCCAATCAATTTGTCATTCCCTTCACCTCCAAAAATAAAATCATTACCTTCATCACCTCTTAAAACATCATCACCTTGATTACCAACTAGTTTGTCAATCCCATCACCTCCATTAATTGTGTCATTATTTATTCCTCCTTCAAGTGTATCAGCTCCATCTAATCCATTTATTATAACACTTGCGGTTTCAGAAGATTTATCAATAGTGTCGTTTAAATTTGTACCATCAAAAGTATTTGTTGTTGGTGAACTTGAGATTTGTGTTGATTGATCAAAATCTTGTTTCTTATAATCATCATAGAGTGATGGATCGTCAAAAAAATAACTTGTAAAAGATTCTGTTTCAGAAAGACTGTATGGATTTGCATCCAAAACTCCAAAAATTTCGTCTCCAAAACCAGAAGCACCTTGAAGAAAGTTTTCAAATCTTCCACTTAACTGACCTCCAAATGCATCCATGGCTGCAGGTCCAAATGCTGGTCCCATACCAAAAACCGGTATCATTACAGACTCTTGACCAACGTTCATAGGTGTAGGTCCAAGTGGCAGACCTAATATTGGGCTTCCAACTCCAGGAGCAAATGTTTGTGTAAAAGGAGCTCCTCCCAACGCATCGTTACCTAGTGGTGGTCCTGACTCCCCTAATTGCACACTTTCTAGTGCTGATTCTCCGGCCACAGAATCATCAAAACCAACTGTTGCCGCTGCTTCGGCCATTGCTTGTTCAGGAGATGCTCCAGTTGCAAGTGCAGTATCAAAAGCCTCTCGAGCAGCTTGTTCGTCACTGTCAGGCTGAACTTCCTCAGGTGGTGGAGCTCCGTCTTCTTCCGCTGCCACATCTTCTCCTGCAGGCACTCGGTCCTCTGGTGCATCTTCCTCAGACAAACCTTCCTCAGCTCTTGCTAATTCTTCTTCTGCTGGTTCCTCCCCTTCAGCTAATTCCTCCTCCTCTTCTAAAGAACCTTCTTCTTCGGGAACTTCTTGAGAAGCTTCTTCTGCTTCTTCATCAGATTCTTCTTCTGAAACTTCTTCTTGAGCTTCTTCTAGCTGTTGCTCTTGTGGTGGTGGCGCTTGTTGTGGCGTGGGTGGAACAGTTGGTGTCGGTGGTAAAACGTTTAAAGCTGTTCCATAATTAGCTTGAATCTGTGCGGCGCTTAATATAACTGGCGGAGGTGGGGGAGCATTAAAACTAGCTATACTTGTGGTTGCTCCAACTTGTTCTAATATTTGTATACCCCCAGCATTACTTACGGATATTTGCCCTACTCCTCCATCAGCGTCCTGAAGCAATGTAAATGAGTTCTCGTTTCCTTCTACTGCAGCTTTACCAGCTACTGTAGTTCCTCTAATTCCAATCGTTGCAACAGGTGTTTTTATAGTCATAGCATCCTCTCCAGTTTTTGCTATCTCACCGCTTATAAAACTGAATGCACCTTCAACCATATCGATAGTCATATTCCCATCCCCATTTTCAGGATTATAAACCAACTCATCTAAAAGCATCTTTCCACCTTCAGATAAAGATAAGGTGGTTTTATCCAAAAATGTGAGACCAACCGCACCAGAATTTGAAACTGTTATTGTATCTCCCTGAAATACAGGGTCACCATTTGATAAGTTAAATTCGTTGCCGTCAACTCGTTTTGCTTTGGCTACGCCCGTTAAACTCGACACTTCTCCTATAGATAATTCACCATCAAGAGACGCCTGAACATACTGACCTTTTGCTAATGAACCAGCCAACCTATCTACTAAACCTCCATGAAAATTTAAACCATTTTCGGTTTGAATAGATGGAAGTCTGTGATTTGTAAAATAATCAAAAAAAATTAACTCTTCACCATCAACTGATGTTGCAATTAAATCCGTTTGCGTTTTTGACAAGTAAGCTTTCGGAAACCAAGATGGAGCATCTTTGATTATTGGGATTTTTAAGTGATAATTGCTTTTATCTAGTTCAATATTTGTATCAATAAATTCTAGAAGATCTTTTTTAAGGTTATTGATAAAAAGTTTATCTCTTAAATCTTCAATTGATGATCGGAGTGTGTCTACTTTGTTATTTTTATTAATGACATTTATTTGATTTTCATTATGCACATTCCACGAACCACTGTTAATATTATATTTACGACCTAAAAGGAAATTTATTTAGCTAAAAGCTCTATTGTTTAGAAACTTTATATTGGACCAAAAGCAAAATTTGTTGCCCCAATGTTATCAGTGTCAACACCAGTTAAGACTGCTAGGCCGAAAAGTTCTCCATTGTCGATAACACCATTTCCCTGGTCTGACCATCCATACACATAACCATTATTTGGGCTTGAACTTCCTGTTACGATAATAAAATCAGTTGCATTTGAAATTGCAGTAGAACCATCAGTCGTAACTTTGAAACCTGTGAGTTGGTTTTTAACGCCAGTTGTTGTGTTTGATGATGCAAATTGTGATGAAAAATTAAAAATTGATGGAAGAACATTTGAATTTAATGCCATATTGTAAGTTGAACCGTTAGCTGCAGTAACATTGACAAGCGATGCATCTCTTGTGTACGAGCTTGTTTGTACAGAAGTAGAAAACTTTAAAACATCACCACCGGCTCCAATTGTGAAGTCAGTTATTGTATCAGTTCCTTCAGTCAAATCCCCAAAATAAAAAACATCTTGTCCAGCATTACCAGTTAAAGTATCACCATCAATTGCTCCCCAGAAGACGTCATTACCTGATCCACCTTTAAAAATATCTGCACCGCTGTAACCCTCAAAGCGCCACGCGGCAGTTTCGGAAGATTTATCAACGCTATCAACACTATTTGATCCTACGTATGTAGTTGCACTGCTTCCACTTCCACTTCCACTTCCACTTCCACTTGCATATCCGGTATCTTCTGCTTCTCCAAAATTATCAAACATGCTAGAATCTTCATAATAAAAATTTCCAGCAGGTGCTCCAGGACCAGAAGCATATGGGTCGAAGCCGCCTGGTCCAAATTGACCTGGACCAAAGCCTCCAGGACCAAAGCCTCCAGGACCAAAGCCTCCAGGACCAAAGCCTCCAGGAGCAAAGCCTCCAGGACCACCAGGACCAAAGCCAGGAGGACCAAAGCCAGCAGGACCAAAGCCAGCAGGACCAAAATCTCCTGGGCCGCCAGCACCAAAAGCCATATCCATAGGACCACCAGGACCAAAATCTGCGGGACCACCTGGACCTGTATCTCCAGGACCACCACCTGGGCCTTGATCAGAACTCCCATGACTACCAGAGCCACCATGAAAACCACCGTCATCTGTACCGCCGGCAAATCCTGTTCCAAGAACAGGCGCTGTAGTAACAGGTGCAATTGGTGCAAATCCGTCTACTCCCGCAGGAATATATGCGCCTGGTTGTTGAATAGTGCCCGGAGGTAAAAAAGAACCGGGTGGCAAGAACTTACCAATTGGAGCAGATACAGGGACTGGACCTCGGCCTGCTGGACCGGGATCAAAATTAGGGCCACCACCTGGACCTGGAATACCTGGGCCACCTGGGCCTGCTGGACCGGGATCAAAATTAGGGCCACCACCTGGACCTGGAATACCTGGGCCACCTGGGCCTGCTGGACCGGGATCAAAATTAGGGCCACCTGGAAGTCCTGGGCCTCCAGGCATACCTGGACCGCCTGGAAGTCCAGGATCTCCGGGACCGCCAGGAGCAAAATCTCCTGGACCACCCGGACCAAAATCTCCTGGACCACCCGG
>CACODD010000002.1 GCA_902625895.1 uncultured Alphaproteobacteria bacterium | reverse complement strand
ACCGCCAGGGCCAAAATCTCCTGGACCACCAGGACCAAAGTCTCCTGGGCCTCCAGGACCAAGAGGACCTCCTGCGAATTCATCACCTCCAACTGTTGCTGACAGAGGATCTCCTCCGAAACCACCTGGTGGTGGTGGAATTCCAGCAGCTGCTGCAGCTTCTGCCATTGCTTCTTCGGGAGATAAACCGGCGGCCAATGCAGTTTCAAAAGCCTCTCTTGCTGCTGCATCTTGTTCAGGTGTAGGACCACCAGGACCGAAATCTCCAGGCGGTAAAGGTTCTCCATCAGGTCCTATTGGTGGACCATCAGCTAGCGGTTCTCCATCAGGTCCTATTGGTGGACCTCCAGGACCGAAATCTCCAGGGGGCAAGGGTTCTCCGTCAGGTCCAATCGGTGGACCATCTGCTAGCGGTTCTCCATCAGGTCCAACCGGTGGACCACCTTCTCCAGGTGGTAAGGGTTCTCCGTCTGGTCCAATCGGTGGGCCGCCTTCTCCTTCTGCTAATGGTTCTCCATCAGGACCAACTGGTGGGCCTTCTCCTTCAGGGGGTCCTTCTTCGGCTAGTGGTTCCCCATCAGGACCAATTGGCGGTCCCTCTTCTCCTTCTGGAGGACCTTCTCCTTCCTCTCCTTCTGGTGGACCTTCTCCTTCCTCTCCTTCTGGTGGACCTTCTCCCTCTTCTTGCAATTCCTCTTCAACAGCCTCCTCTTCTCCTGCCTCTTCTTCCTGTTGAGACTCCTCTTCTTGAACTTGCTCCTGCTGTTGTTCTTGAGGAGGGGGAGGTGGTTGTGGTGTTGGAGCAACCACAGGAGTTGGTGGTAAAACGTTTAAAGCTGTACCATAATTTGCTTGAATTTGTGCTGCACTCAAAATAATTGGTGGTGGAGGTGGGGCTGTAAAACTCGTTATACTCGTAGTCGCCCCAACCTGAGCAAGAACTTGAGTTCCCCCAGCATTACTCACAGATATTTGTCCCACGCCTCCATCAGCGTCTTGTAGAAGTGTAAAGGAGTTTTCATTGCCTTCAACTGCAGCTTTACCTGCAACCGTAGTTCCTCTTATCCCAATAGTTGCAACCGGTGTTGAAACTTTCATTGCATCTGGCCCAGTTTTAGCAATCTCGCCACTCACAAAACTGAAAGCTCCCTCAACCATGTCAACGGCCATACTTCCAGTTCCAGTTGCCGGGTCATATACAAGTTCATCTAAAACCATTTTTCCTCCCTCCGATAATGAGAGAGTTGTTTTATCAAGAAATACTAATCCAATCGCTCCTGCCCCAGTAGTTTCGACAGTATCACCCTGAAAAACTGGGTCTCCAGTTGAGAGATTTACAGTTGTTCCGTCCAAACGAGTTGCTTTAGCCTCTCCTGTGACACTAGAAACTTCTCCGATAGAAAGTGAGTTTGCATTATTGGCTTGTGCGTACTGTCCAGGTGTGAATGATCCAGATAAAGTATCAATTAAAGTGCCTTTAAGTAATAAACCGTTTTCAGTTTTGAGTGAAGGAAGTTCAAAGTTTGTAAAAAAATCTACTAATAATATTTCATCGCCAGCAGGTGAAGTTATTAGGAGGTCTGTTTGCGTTTTTGAAAAATTTGCCTTTGGTAACCAACTTGGTAATCCATTAATGTCAATGGTGCTGCCAGCGTAGATCTTAGTTAAAGAACCACTGTCGTTTAAATTTATTTGGTGACTATTTCCTTTCATATACAGTTTTAACTATAGGCGAAACACTAATATTTTAAAAGTTAAAAAGACCTTATTTATTCAACAAATTCAATTGATTCAATTGAAAGTCCTCCCATTAAACTCAATAGAGTGTAACTATTTATGAGAACCTCAATCTTGGCTGCAATTGCATCTGCTTGAGCGTTAATCAAAGCAGTTTCACCTCCTAAAACATCAAGTAGAGTACGGTTTCCTGCTTGTCTTTCTTGTCTTGCAAGCTCTAAAAATTCACCAGAAATTCTTGCCTGATTTGTAAGAAATTGAGCATTTTGTTGAGCTGTTTTCAATCCGTCCCATGTAGTTCTTAACATTTGTTTAATCATATCTTCTTGATCTCTTATTCTTGTAGATGTAGCTAAATAGGACTCAACCGCTGCATCTTTTCCTGCATATTCTGAAAGGCTTAAATTTAATGGATATGCAAAATCTAATTTAGCAGAGGTTTCTCTTTTGAATCCTACAACACCACCAAAATCTTGTTTTTCTGAGTGACTTACTATGCCTTTTACTGTTGGAAAAAGAGAGGATTTTGCTGTATTTATTGCCTCTTTACCAATATCTTCTGTAATTCTTGCTGCAATCAGTGAGGGATTATTTTTCATTGTTATTTCCTCTGCTTCTTCTTGAGAATTAGGTAATCTATCAAAAACAGATTTGAGGAGTACCAAAGAATTTAAATTATCTGGAAATGAATTAAAAACGTATTCAAATTCATGTCTAGATGTGGCTAATACACCTTCAAACTGAATTAAACGTGCCTGAGCACCAGCTAATTGAGTTTTTGCTTGGAGAACATCCGAAGTAAGTCCACCTCCCGCAGTTACTGCTGCATCTTCCAATTCAGTTTGTTTTTTTATATTTGCAACTGATTGTCTTGCGTACCGAACACTTTCCCTTGATTGTATAATTCTCAAGTACGCTGAAATTGCTCTTAATAAGATGTCATTTTTAATTTGTGTTTCAGTTGCTCGTGTTTGTTTTAAGGATAATCTTGAAGTTTCTACTGTTGATTTTGTCAAACCAAAATCTGTAATTGTTTGAGTTATTTTTGCTGTTGCGTCCCTTCCCATCAATTGTGTGTTATTTCCTGGTCCATATTTTATAATATTTTCATGTCCGTAATTGGCTGTAACGTCTAACGAAGGAAAATAACCACCCTTGGATTGTTTTAGTCTCAACTTAGCAGCCTCTATATCACTTTTTGTTGCCAATATGGTCTTATGATTATTCAAAACTGACTTAAGTGCGGCTTTTAGATTATATGGTATAAATTCATCTTTTTCTTCTTGCGCGGATACAAATGATCCAACACCAATCAAAAAAATAAAACACCCTATTACAAATTTTCCCATATTACTACTTATCCACAATTTCATAACTGTGAATAACTTTTAACGACAATATTTCATAATAGTTTATTATTAACATGATTTTTTTGAATAATCTAGGTATAAACATTTTCCCCCTAAAAGTTTAAGAAAATTTGAAAAAAGTAGTTCTGAATCATCATTATACCTAATCTCTTGTTTCAATCTGCTAGCGAGTTTCACTCCAACTTGAGGACCAAACATTAGGGATGATAATATATCAGCATCTAAAATTATTTTTTCAAGATCGTCTTCTACATTTTCTGGTTTAATAGGGAAAAAGGTGCTCTCAAATATTCTCTTAATCCTCTTTAATTCTTTAAAAACAAAGATTTTTTTGAATAAAATTTTTTCTAATCCGGCATAACTCTTTAATTCCTGATAGTAGGGCTTGCTCATAAGTATTCTTCTACCCTGATGATTCATATCGTGAGTAAGAGCTATTATAACCAATAAAAGCCTATCTTTGTATTTTAAATTTATTTGTTTTCCTAATATGCATGAAATTACCAAAACTGACTTAAAGTGATGTGAATCATGGTATGTATTGAAACATGTATTCCTTAAACATAATTTTGATAATTTTCTAATAATTGATTTATAGTCTTTTAACTTAAAAACTTTTAACTCTTTTAAACAAATTAAAGCTATCGAGTATAAATCTGGTTGTTTATGATTTGATAAAATATATTTTTTTAAAATACATTTTGTTTTTGGCCAATTCTTAACTATATAATCTAAACTCGGTAAACCTTTGCCCAGTGGAAAATTCCTCATTTGCTTTTCATCACCCAAACACCATTCCAGTCAGTTGGTTTTTCCTCTATTAATAAATTACACCTCTCAATGTATGTTTTTGATAAGTTATCTTGAGAATTTGATTTTAGACATTCGTTAAAAGATGAAATAGCTTGCTCAAAACTTCCACTTTTATAATGTTTTCTTCCTTCATTAAAATGATTGACAACATCCATTAAATTCGGAAAAGTTTTATCATTGTGATAATCTAAAACCTCATGAACACCTATAGGTTCTTTTTTTCCTTTAACAACTACATCATCTATATACCTAATGCGATAAGTACCTTTTAGTTTTTTGAAAGTATAGTCACTAATTAATATCCTTGCACTATATTGTTTGCATGCACTTTCTAAACGCGCTGCTAAATTCACACCGTCACCTATCATCGTATAATCCATTCTTTTTTGTGATCCAATATTTCCTGCCACAATTTTGTCAGTATTTAATCCTAATCCCATATCCACAGGTGGCTTTCCGTCTTTTTCCCTTTGCTTGTTCCACTCCCATAATCTTTTGATCATATTGATACCAGCTTTAACACCCCTATCTTCATCATCCTCATGTGATATAGGAAGACCAAATGCAGCCATTATTGCATCTCCAATAAATTTATCTAACATACCTCCCTGCTCTGATATGCATTCAACCATTATTTCAAAATATTCATTCAATAATTTTACAGTGCCCTGGGCACCCAACGACTCTGTAATGGTTGTAAAACTTCTTAAATCAGAAAACAACAAAGTTGCCGTTGTTTCTAAGCCTCCCATGATGTCTGATCCATCCTCTAATAATTGATCTGCTATTCCAGGATCCATGTATCTAGACATTGTTGATTTCATTCTTTTTTCTGAAGAAATATCCTCAAACATCAATAAAGTACCCAGAAAATTGTCTGATTGATCTGTTCTACCATCACTATCTTCATTTATCAGTGGGAGTATTGTCAAATTTACTGATATTTTTTCTTCTTTTTCTGTTTCATTGTCGTAAACCTCTATTTCTGCATCAACAATAATTTCTGGTTCTTTTGATTCACCAACACTCTTAATTTTCTCATATATCCATTTTTTATTTCCGGAAAAAAAAACTTTGGATTGTTTTTTTATTATATCTGAATCTTTAGTTCGCAGTATTTTTAAACCAGATTTGTTACAAGTAACAATTTCTTCTTCACTGTTAATTGTTATAACTCCGTTAGACATACTAGAAAGCATGCTTTCATTATACTTTCTAGATTTTGAAACATCTTCAAAAAGCTTGGCATTTTCAAGAGCAATTGCAACTTGTTGAGTAAATGCCTTTAATCTAGATTCATCTTCATCTGTAAATTTGCCACCACTCTTATTTAAAACTTGTGTACAACCAATTACCTTACCTTCTTTATTAACAACTGGTACACATAAAATCGAACGAGTAAAATACCCTGTCTGTTTATCAAATGAAGGATTAAATCTTAAATCAGCGTAGGCATAAGGAATATTCATTGATTTACCAGAAGTAAAAACAGATCCTGCAATTCCTGCAGTATTAGGAAGTCTTATCTCACCAATGCCTTCCCCCATAGCAACCCTTGAAAATAATTCATTGGTTTTTTCATCATTTAAAAATAATGTGGCCCTGTCAGCATTTAGCATTCGTGTTGCCTCCTCCATCACTCTTTGAAGTAAAGCTCCTAAATCGATTTCAGCTGTAACATCAGAAACAATACTAATAAACTCCATTTCTTTGGCTCTTTTTTTTTCAAAATGTTCTGTATTTTGAGCATTTTGAATTGATACAGCGGCTTGGGTAGCAATTGATTCTGCAAAGAAAAGATTATCTTTTGTAAATCTTCCCTTTCTTTTATTTAAAACTTGAATAACGCCTATTGTCGATCCGTCAACAGTTTTAACTGGACAACAAATCATATTTTTTGTCTTATAACCTGTTTCTTGATCAACTTCTTTGTTAAAACGGGAATCGGCATAAACGTCATGAATGACTTCCCCTGACTTGTTTTGAAAAATTGCACCTGCTATTCCCACGTTGTTTAAAATTCTTATTTCGCGAGTCAAGTCTCCTTGGGCAACTCTTGAATAAAGTTCATTTGTTTCGTTGTCATTTAAAAATAATGTTCCTCTATCTGCATCTAACTCATTAGTGACGAATTCTATTAGTGTCCATAAAATCTCCTCTAAAGATTTAAGTCCAGCAATTTTTCTTGAAATCTGAAGTAAAAGTTCAGTTCTTCGTAGCTTCTCCAGGGTTTGAACTATTTTTTCATTATCATTTTTCATATTTTAACTTATTATTTTTGGATTTTTTTTTCATAATTTTTTATTACTTTTTCTAATTCGTCTCTTAGTGATTGTGTTGAATTTTTAAGTTGTTTAATTTCATCACTGGAATTTAAAACCGCTTTTTGAATTGCTTGTTTTTTTGAAAACTTTGATTCAACTAATTCGTCTCTTAACGCAGATGTTGCATCTTTTAATTCGTTAATTTCAAGTGAAGATTTCTTTATCGCATTTTGAACTGCCTCTTGTTTTTCGAACTTTAAATTTTCAAGCTCTTCTCTTAATGCAGAGCAAGATAACTTAAGTTGTTTTATTTCATTAGCTGAAGACTGAATTTGAATTTGAATTGCTTCTCTTTTTTCAAACCTTAGCTTCTCCATTTGATTTCTAAGTTCTTGCACAGAAGATTTTAATTGGTTTATTTCATCATTCTTTAATGAAATAGCTTTTTGCACTGCATTATTTTTTTCAAAAATGGATTGGTCTAATTTTTCTCTTAGCGAGTTAATTGTAGAAAACAAATCTTCTGTTTCTTGATTATTCTCAGACTTAATTTTTTGAATTAGTTCATTTAATTCAAAGCTAAAGCTAGGATTTTCTAATTTATATTTTTCAATAAATTTTCCCAAAACAATTTCCCCGTTTTATTCTATTTTGCTTTTGAATTTAAACAATGAAAATATCTTATATTTTTAATTTCAGCCGAATTTTTTATTATCCAAGAAACAATTTGACCTTTCTTAACTTTTAATTTTTTTGCACAACCTCTTGGTATTTCTAATACAGCGGAAATTTTAATTTCAGATGAAATTAAATTTTTTTTCATTGGAACACCCTCTTTAATAGAACTGATAATATTTCTATCGTCAATAAATATTATATCTAACGGAATAAAAGTATTGTACATCCAGAACTTGACTATTTGCGGTGCATCGTAAATAAAAAGCATCCCATTATGAGTTTTTAACTGTTTCATATTCATAAGACCTTTTTGCTTTGTATTATCATCAACGGCTATTTTTACTAACAAATTAGAAAAATTTTTTGAATGAATGAGTGCGAACTCGTTTGATCGCAGCTCGGTAAATCCAAAAATAACTAAAAAGAGAATTTTATAACTTAAAATTCTCACCTTTTTTTATTCTTTCTAGAGTCATCTGTGCACCCAAACTTAAATTTTGTTCCTTATCATTTTCTCTATTAGTTTTTTCATTATTTAATGTTAATGATAAGTCATATTTCTCGGACAAATTTCTAAATATTTTTACATTATACGCTGTTAAAACTTTTGAATCAGATTTCTCTTTATCAGAAAGTTTTTTCTCTTTTTTTAATCTTTGAATAGATTTTGAAAGTCTATTTTTCATATTATAATGTTTACTAAATATAATACTATATTATTATCAAAATATGACAAATACAGAAGAAAAATTGATAGCAATAAAAAATGAAATGGAAAATGTCAGAGAACTTTATGTAAAAGGATTTATTAATAAAGAAGTTTATCAAAAAGAAACAAGATTTTTATTCGAAATGGCAACTGAATATGGCGCATGACAACGAAATAATTAATTTGAAAGAGTCTATTAAAAATTTCAATAATCTATCCTCTATTGAAAAAAAAAATTTAATTGAATCAATTGAAATGTTGTGGTTAAACGCTAGCGTAAAGAAAAAAAAAAAAGATATAAATATTAAAACTCAAAATAATGAAAATATTGTGAGAATCAGACAGCTATTGGCAGCTGCTTGGTCAGAAGATTTAAAAGAATAAAGCTTCTTATTACCACACGGTATTTATTCGTCTCTTTTAATTATATGAAAACCAAACTCAGTTTCAATCGGTTCACAAATTTCACCAACTTTTAGAGAAAAGGCACTTTCCTCAAAGGGCTTAACCATCATTCCTTTGCCAAATTCTCCTAAACTTCCTCCATATGCAGACGAGGAGCATTCAGAATGTTTACTAGCAAGATCTTTGAAAGAAGATTTCTCACTAGTCAGTTCATTATGTATTTTCTTGATAAGTTTCATAGCTTCTTCTTTAGATAAACTTGATCTAGAATCTTTAGAATCTTTATGCATTATCAAAATGTGTGAGGCTGAAATTTTATCCATCTTTTTTTATAACGAACCTTATATAATTTATAAAATAAACTATTGATAAAAATATGTAAATAGCAGAATAATTTATTGAAAAATTAACTGCAAAAAAAACAAACGGCGAAACAAATATAGCTGTAGTAAGAAAAGAAAGATTTAAACTTGAAATACATAAATTTTCTGTTGTTCTGTTTATTTGCTGTTGAAGGATAAAGCAACAAATTGTGAAACTTGACACCAAAGATAAAAAAAATTTAAGAAAATCGATACTATAACTTGATGAGTGATCTACAAATGAGCAAATTGAGGAAATTATTAGAACCGATAAATTGAAGAATATTACAGATTTTCTTCTACCTACAATATTAGCAAGCGGTTTTATAAAAAACAAAATTAAGTTAGTTAGAAATAAATATAAAAATCCATAACTTAAAAAGTATAAATTATCGGGGTTACTGAATTTTGGCAGCCAATTAGAAAAAGAAAAAAGTAAAAAACATAAGATAGGTATAAATAAAATAAAACTGTTTATATAGTTAGTAACAAAAGAATTATTTTTTATATTATTGGAATCTAGAATTATAATTAGATTCTTTTTAAAATAAAATTTGGAAAAAACAAATATTACTAAAAGTAAGGTTATAACTATTACATAAAGTATTTTCCAACCACCATTATTTATGAAATCATTTGAATAAATTTCATTCATTAAATTATAAAATAGTGAACCGCAGGCAATACCTAGAAAAATTAATATCCAATATTTCAACTGTAAAACATCCGTACCAAATTTTTGTTCGTTTATTAAAACATTTCTATAACTTAATGAAATTATAATACCTGTGAAAACCCGAAAAATTCCGAAAATTCCAATTGATAATAAAATTGGAAATTCCTTTTGAATTATAACAGGTATAAAGTAAAGAAAGCATAAAATTAAAAATAGATTTATTTTATTGATTTTTAATTTTTCTAATAACTTTGAAATTTTTAAGTCAAATATTCTGGAAATAAAAGATAATGAAGTAACAAAACATAAGATAACAACACCTATTCTTGTATCTAATGACTCTAAAAGAAAAGAAGAAAAAAAAATAACTAAAGAAAAGTTTATTGCAATATCCAAACCGTCAATAAAAGGAAGAAAATCGTTCAAATTAAAATTAATCTGTTTCTTAGAAGTATTCATATTTGTTTAGAGAGTATTTGTAAAAGATTTTTTAAACTCATTACTTTCTCTTCATCTTTAATTTTAACATTCTTAAAAAATAACTTTGAACCTGGCATCAATTTTAAAATTTCAGCATTTTTTTCAACTAATTTTATAAGTTTTTCAACATTCATCATATTATCATCTTTAAATTCCAGTACAAAACCTTTATTGGTATTCTCAATTTTTTTTATATTCATCTTTTTAGCTTTTAATTTAATCTCAATTATATGAAATAAATTCTTGAAAGAGTTAGGAATGTTTCCGAACCTATCATTCAAGTTGGATAGCATATTCTCTAATTCGTCAATATTAACTATATTCGATATTTTTCTATAAAAGCTCAATCTCATATCCAAATCTTTAATGTAATTTTTTGGAATACTAATTGCGAATCCAAGTTTAATTACTGGGGACCAATCTCTATCAATTGTCTTAATATTTTTAAGTTCGTCAATAGTTTCTTTGAGCATTTTATAATATAGTTCAATACCTACTTCTTTAATATGACCTGACTGTTCTGACCCAACAATATTCCCCCCTCCTCTAAGCTCAAGGTCACTAGAAGCAATAGATAAGCCTGCACCAAGATTTTGAATTTTAGAGATTATTTTAAGTTTTTGAATCGAATTTTCGCTTATATTTTTAAAATCATCAAGAAGCAAGTATGCATATGCTTGTCTACTTGATCTGCCCACTCGTCCTCTTAACTGATATAACTGAGAAAGACCAAATAATTGTGGCTTTTCAATTATTATTGTATTCACATTAGAAATATCTAATCCAGATTCGATCATAGCTGTTGAAACCAATATTTTTGACTTTTTTAAAAAGAATCTATTATAAGATTCTTCAATATTTTTATTGGACAATCTACCATGAATTACTTCTATTTTCTCATTAGGAATGAGATTATTTAGATTTTTTTGGATATTATTTAAATCAGAAATTCTCGGTGCCACATAAAAAATCTGTCCATCACGATTAATTTCTTTTTGAATAATTTTTTTTAATTGTTTTTTTTCCTTCAACATAAGATAGGTTTTTATATTCAATCTACTAAGAGGTGGAGTTTTTATTAATGAAATATTTTTTAATTGAAATATAGACGATTGTAATGTTCTTGGAATTGGTGTCGCAGTTAAAGTCAGGATATGACAATTTGGCTTAAATTTTTTTAGTATTTCTTTTTGTTCAACACCAAAACTCTGCTCCTCATCAATGATTATTAAACCTAACTTTTTAAAGACAAGTTCGCTTGATAATATTGCATGAGTTCCAATTAGAATATCAATATTTCCATTACCAATTTCTTCTTTAAGATTTTTTTTTTCAGTATCTGATTCAATTCTTGAAATTTTTTTTATTACATAATCAAAATTTTTAAATCTTTTTTTAAAATTTTTTATGTGTTGATTTACTAAAAGTAATTTAGGGCATATCAATGCAACTTGGAATCCAGCTGAAACAGAAACAAATGAAGCTCTCATTGCTATTTCTGTTTTTCCAAAACCCACATCTCCGCAGATTAAGCGGTCCATTGGTGAACCTGAGGCCAAATCATTCTCAATTTGTTGTATTGATTTTAACTGATCTGATGTTTCCGTAAATTCAAACTCTGATGAGAATTTTTCATACTCAAAAGATTTAGGAATGAGAACATCACCTTTTTCTAATTTTCTCTTAGCTGCAGTTTTTAATAAATTCTCTGCAATGTCTTTTATTCGATTCTTTACAATGGCCCTTCTTTGCTGCCAACTCTGTATACCTAACTTATCTAAGCTCACCTTAATTTCACTTTGACCATATTTTGAAATCTGATCTAGATTCTCTACTGGAATTAACAATTTATCATTTCCATGATATAGCAACTCTAAAAACTCTTGAACAACGTTATTAAACGTTCTGGATATAAGTCCATTATATTTTCCAATACCATGGTCATTATGGACTATATAATCTCCAATTTTAAGATTTGAATAATCATCTATCAAATTTTCTTCTTTTATTGATTTAGAAATATATTTTTTCGAAGTTTTGCCATAAATTTCTTCATCAGAAATAAAATATAGTGAATGAGTATTATTAAAATTTAAAACGAAACTATTATTTATTGTGAATTTATAGACTAAGAAGTTAAAGTTTATTCTAGTTAAATCAAAAAAATCTTGTTTAAACTTGTCTATATAGTTTATGTTTTTTGAATTTAAAAAACTTAGAATTTTTTTTTTATTTACATTTGATGAATAACAGAAAATTATAATTTCTCTTTTTTTTATTAAAGTTATTAACTTTTTTTGATTTAGTATTTTATTTTTATGAAAATTATATCTTGATGAAAAATAATTTATTCCTTCTTCTTTTGAATTTAACTGATTGAATGAAAGAGTATGGAATCTATTTTCAATTTTAGAATTTAGTTCTTTTAAATTATAAAAATAATTACAATTGATTTTTTTTAAATCTTTATATTCATCAATATTGTCAAATAAATCCGATGTTACTTGTTTGAAATCCTTTTCAAAATTAGAGTCCAAAAGGATTTTATAACCATCTAAATATTCTAAAAAAGAATTAAAATTATTATTTAAGATTGGAAAAAACTGTTCTGTACCTGGTAAAACTATTTTCTGAGAAAGTGATTTATAATAGTCGTCTTTATCCTTTAGTTTAAGTTGTCTAAACAAGCTTCTAAAACATGCTATATTCTCTGAATTGAATTGAAACTCAGAGGATAAGGATAAATAATAATCATTAACAGTACTTATTGAAAGTTGGTCTTGTGTAGAAAACAAATTTAGTTTGTCTATTTTTTCAAAGTCAAATAAAATTCTAAGTGGTTGTTTATGAATTGGAGAGAAAATATCCATAATTTCTCCTCTTATTGCAAATTCTCCTTTATTATGTACAAAATCAACTCTCTCGTACCCACCTTCAACTAAAAAATTAAGAATTTGGTCGTATGTTAAAGAGCTTCTTTTCCTTATTACTAATTGAGATTTCTTTACGGTTTCAATGTTAATTGTATTGGTTGCTATGGCTTTAATAGAACTTATAATTATATTTTCTGAGAAATCTGAGAAAACTATATTATGAAGACAATTTATTCGATCGGACTTATTTTTATTAGTAGGTGAAAGATTTGAAAAAAAAAAACAATCAAAACTTGGAAATTCAATTACATTCAATTTAGGGTTGATTTTAAGTAATTTATTTTTGATTTCATCGAAATCGTATTCAATACTGGAAAAATACGCAATTTTGTTGTATTTAGTGGACTGAGCAGCTAAAAAGAATTCTAGTGAAGATTTATCTAGTGCATATTTATTTAATATTTTATTCACTTGATTTATCGTTACAAGTTTTAAAAATTTTTTTCATTACAGGATTGTCATAATTAGCGGGTACCTTTTCTTTCTTTAAAATAATATCCAAAAGAAGATTATCTGGCAGATTTAAAATTTCTTCAAGTTCTTTGAATTCTTGGTCGTTTAATTTATATTTATATGTATTGACGAATTTTTCAAATATAATATCTAATTCTTTAATTCCTCTGTACTTAGCTCTATGCAGAATTTTTTTTTTAGAAGATGTATTCATAATAAAAACTTTTTGGAGCATTTTAAATGAACAATTTAAAAAATAAAAATATTTTTAATAATTTCGATTTTTTAAAAACTAACTTAACAATTAAAAACATCATCAACTATTTCGGAAAAAGAATTATTGATCTTTTTACCCATATGCCACTCAGTATTAATGAGAATATTTTAGTTGAAGAAATCAAACCAATTCATTTCGAAAAAATTATCTCATGTGACTTGTTAGTAAATAAATATGAAAAAAAGTACAGTAAAAACAGTCCATTTAAGATTCTATGCGAAAATAAGAAAAAACAAATAATTGAACTCCTTTTCTTTAATATGAATGAATTTCAAATCAAAAATTATATTAAACTAGAAAACACATACAGAATCTCAGGTAAATTAGTTTATGTAAAGAATAAGCTTCAAATTATCCACCCAACAGGGGTTTTAAATGAGAAAGATTTCTTTTATTTTGACAAATTTGAACCGCAATACGATTTATCAAGAAAAAAGATTAATAAAAAAATTTTCAGAAAGTTTATTAAAAATCATATAGATATTATTGAATCTTATAATTTTCCTGAAGAATGGATCCTGAAAAAGTTTAGAAAAAAAAATTGGAACTCTTTCAAAGACTCTCTTTTACACCTTCACAACCCCAATTCTCTTTTTGAATTTAAATTACTCGATAAAAACCGTCAAAGACTTGCATATGACGAACTTCTCGCAAGTTATATAATTTTTTATGAACTAAAAAAAAAAATTAATTTAAAAAATAATATTCCACCAATTTTAAATTATGAATTGTCAAATGAAATCCAAAGAAAACTTTCATTCAAACTTACAAAAGATCAGTTAACTACTTTGAAGGACATAAAATATGACTTATCATTAAAAAAACAAATGTATAGACTAATACAGGGTGATGTTGGTTCTGGGAAGACAATAGTTGCACTTTTAATTATTGCCGATGTAATTAAAAGCGGATTTCAGGTAGTGTTAATGGCTCCAACAGAAATATTAGCCAATCAGCATTTTGAATATTTTAATAACCTACTTTCTCCATATAATATTAAAACTGAAATACTCACTGGTAAAACCAAAAATAAAAAAGATATTTACACTCGTTTAGTAAAGAAAGATATCGATATCTTAATTGGAACTCATAGTGTTTACAATTCCTCTATTGAATTCTATAAATTAGGTCTAATCGTCATAGACGAACAACACAAATTTGGTGTTAGACAAAGAATTAATCTTTTAGAGAAGTCAACTGGATGTCATACTTTAATAATGTCTGCAACACCAATTCCAAGAAGTCTTTCTTTTGTTATGTATGGTGAAATATCCATATCGAATATTAAGTCTAAACCCCAAGAAAGAAAAGAAGTAGTTACATCTTTAATAAATAAAAATCAAATTGAAACTCTTATAGAGGGTATCGAAAGAAAACTTATTAAGAATGAACAAATTTTTTGGATTTTACCCACAATAGGAACATTGGACTCTGAGGAGCAAACATTAATCACAAGATATGAATATCTAAAGAAAAGATTTAAAAACAAAGTTGGTTTTATTCACGGTAAAGTAAATAAAGAAGATGCTGAGAGAATAATGCAGGACTTTAAAGATCAAAAAATTATGATTCTTGTATCTACAACCGTTATTGAGGTTGGAATAAATATTCCTAATGCAACATTAATGATAATCGAAAATGTTGAGAGATTTGGACTTGCACAAATTCATCAACTTAGGGGTAGAGTAACTAGAGGTAATCTTCAATCTAATTGCGTTTTAATTTATAATCAAAATTTATCAGAATTATCAAAACAAAGACTTTTAATTCTAAAAAAAAGTAGTGATGGCTTTGAAATCGCAGAAAAGGATCTTTATTTAAGAGGGGCTGGTGATTTTTTTGGGACAAATCAAACTGGGTTGCCTTCATGGAAGTTTTTTAGGCCTCATGAAGATCATACACTTCTAAATTCTGTTAAAGAAAATTCAGAATATTTAATAAAAAATTATAGAGAGAACATAGATAAAATTGAGTTTCTACAGAAAATTTTTTATCAAGAAAAAAATTTCAAGAATTTTTATTCTGTCTAGATTCTAATTTAATTATACCTGCTGACACAATTGTTTTTATTGCGTCATCAACACTAACATTTAATTTTTTTAATTCGGTATTAGGAACCATTAAAAGGAATCCAGATGTTGGATTGGGTGTTGTTGGGATAAAAACATTAGTAAGTTTTTTTTTCAATTTTGTTTTAATCTCACCTTCAACATCTCCTGTTGTAAAACCTATAACCCACACTCCTTTTCTGGGATATTCTACTAAAACTGCCTCTCTGAAGGCGTCAGAATTTGTTTTGAGAACCGTTTCCAATATTTGTTTTATTGTTTTATAAAAAACTTTTATCAATGGAATTCTTTGAATTATCAGATCAGTTTTTTTTAGGAGCCACGAACCGAAGAAATTAGCTGTCAAAGAACCAATAACAACCATGAAGAAAATAAGAACTATTAGACCTAATCCTGGAACATCTCTTGGTAGATAAAAATTAGGATTCAAATAATATGGTATCACAGGCGTGATAAGCCTATCAAATAAATTGATCAGTGATATTACTATCCAAAAAGTAATAACAACCGGTGCTGTTACTAGGATTCCAGTAAAAAAATAGTTTTTTAATCTAGCCCACATTTAGCACTCAAGTCTTTTGGTACGCCCGATGAGGCTCGAACTCATGACAACTCCCTTAAAAGGGGAGTGCTCTACCAACTGAGCTACGGGCGCATTGTTAGTTAGGATATAGTAAAATTATATGATTTTCACAACAAAAATTTATTTTATTTTAATCTTATTGTAATTATTTTTGTAGGGTTTCTAAGAACTTGTCCGTTTTGTCCTTTTCCCTCTGGAATTCTATCAATTAAATTCATCCCTTCAATAACTTTACCCCATACTGTATATTTCCCATCCAAAAATGGATGACTGTCGTAACAAATAAAAAATTGACTATCAGCTGAATCTGGGTCATTTGCCCTTGCCATTGATACAATTCCTCGTTCATGTTTAATATCGTTAAATTCAGCTTTAATATTCCTACCACTTCCACCAGTTCCATCGCCTTTTGGATCTCCTCCTTGAGCCATGAAACCAGATATGACTCTATGGAAAGTCAAACCATCATAAAACCCAGATTCCGACAATTCTATTATCCTTTTAACTGTATTAGGGGCTTTTTCTGAAAAAGTCTTAATCTTTACAATCCCTTTCTCTAAAACCATGTGAAGCACTGGACTCTCTGTTGCCATAGTATTAGTAAAAATAAAAAATAAGCAAGTTTGTATAAAATATCTTAAAAATTTAAACATTATTTTTCCTTTCTTTTAATTTCAAACATTTTAAGAACGTTGTCTGGAACAAAATTGTTAATCTCACCATCATACAATGCAATTTCTTTTACAAATCTTGCAGAAGTTAACTGAAGATTTTCGGATGCCATTAAAAAAATTGTCTCTATCTCAGGACCTAACTTTGAATTCATCCCTGCCATCTGAAACTCATATTCAAAATCTGCTACAGCTCTTAGGCCTCTGATAATAACTTTTGCTTCACATTTTTTAGCATGTTCAACTAACAAATTATCAAAACCTACAACGTCTATGTCACAATTTTTAGTATCAATATCGTTTAACGAATCTTTAATCATAATAATCCTCTCGTCTATTTTAAAAAAAGGCTTTTTATGTTTATTTTCAGCAACACTTATGATTAATTTATTAACAATGTGAGAAGCTCGTTGGATAATATCTAGGTGCCCGAAAGTCACAGGATCAAATGTTCCAGGATAAATTCCTGTAATAAGATTATCAGTCATTTTCCTCTAATTTAGCAACGGAAACAACTTTTTCTTCATCAGATACATTGAAAAGCGTAACACCCTGAGTTTGTCTTCCCCCAATTCTAACATCATTGACAGGACATCTAATTAACTTTCCCTTATCTGTAACCAGAACTAGCTGATCACTGTTATTAATTGGAAAAGACGCTACTACCTGACTTCCATTTCTTTCACTTAGCTGCATATTTGCAATACCAAGTCCACCTCTTTTGGTTTTTCTGTATTCAAAAGCAGAGCTTCTTTTACCAAAACCCTTATCTGTAACACTTAAAATAAATTCTTCATTTTCTTTCAAATTTTCAAACTTTGCATTATTTAAATTCTTATTTTCTATCTTTTCATTTTTTCTCATCAAAGTGCTTATTCTCAAATACTCGTCTCTTTCATTAACATCAAAGTCAATACCATTAAGAATCGCTAAAGAAATAACTGTATCACCTTTGGAAAGTTTTATACCTCTCACGCCTATTGAGGATCTACCTGAGAAAATTCTGAGATCACTGCATGAAAATCGGATACATTTTCCTAGTTTAGTTGATAAGAAGATATTTGAATCTTCTGAACATGTTAATACATTCACCAGCTTGTCGTTTTCATTTAGTTTCATAGCAATTTTTCCGTTTGAATTGATGTTGTGAAAATCAGTAAGTTTATTTCTTCTAATGTTTCCTGAAGACGTTGCAAAAATTATATTATTTTCTGAAATATCATATGGCATTATTGCTGTTATTTTTTCTCCACTTCTTAAAGGGAGTAAATTTACCAAAGCTTTTCCTTTAGAAGTCGGGCTTCCAATCGGCAATTTGTATGTCTTCAGTTTATATACTATTCCTCTTGATGAAAAAAATAGTAATGGAGCAAGTGTATTTACTGCAAAAACCTCGCTGACAAAGTCTTCTTGTTTAGTTGTCATTCCAGCTCTGCCTTTTCCACCTCGCTTTTGTGCTCTATAGGAATTTAGTGGAACCCTTTTTATATATCCTGTATGCGTTAAGGTAACAACAACATCCTCGGACTTAATGAGTGATTCGTCATCAATGATTTCTTCACTCTCTGAAATCTCAGTTTGTCGTAAAGATCCTATTTTTTCTTTTATTTGATGTAATTCTTCAATAATTACTTCGTTAAGTTTATCTTTAGAAGATAAAATTTTTAAAAAATTATTTATTAAATTTACACATTCCTTCAGATCATTAATTAATTTCGATCTCTCTAATCCTGTTAGTCTACTCAACTTAATCTCTAAAATTGCTTTAGCTTGGGTATCAGTGATCTTAAAATTATCAGTTTCAATTAAGCCTTCATTATCTGAGTTAATAAAATCTTTTATGAAATCATCAGTTGGGATTTTCCAATTTTGAGAAGTTAATTTGTTTTTTGCATCATTTGAATCTTTAGAGGATTTAATAAGTTCAATTATTTGGTCAATATTTTCTAGAGCTACAGAAAGTCCTAATAGTATGTGTGCCTTTTCTCTTGTTTTCTTTAAATGATATTTGGTTCTTTTATAAACGACATCTTTCCTAAACTTTGTGAAAAGTTCTAAATATCTTCTTAAATTTAATAGTTCTGGTACACCATTGTTTAATGCCAACATATTTATCCCAAAAGAGGTTTGCAATGATGTAAATTTGTATAGTTGGTTCATCACCACATCAGCTTGAACATCTCTTTTTAAATCAATTACAACTCTCACCCCTTCTCTGTTCGATTCATCTCTTAGTTCGGAAATTCCGTCTATAATCTTTTCTTTTGCTACTTTTGCAATATTTTCAATTAATTGAGACTTCTTTATTGAATAAGGAATCTCTGAAATAATTATTGATTCCCTCCCTTTTTTTGAATTTTCTACGGATGTTTTAGCTCTAATTATTATTGAACCTTTTCCTTTCGAATAAGCATCTTTGATACCACTTTTCCCAACAATTATTCCTCCAGTTGGGAAATCTGGTCCTTTCACTAAGTCAAGTAAATCTTCATCTGAGGCATTAGGTTCTAAAATAATTTTACAACACGCATCAATAATTTCATTTGGGCAATGTGGAGGAATTTTGGTTGCCATACCAACAGCAATTCCCTCTGAACCATTTATCAATAAGTTTGGAAACTCAGCAGGAAGTAGTTCTGGTTCAAAAGCTGTTCCATCATAATTTTCTTTAAAATTGACGGTCTCGTTATCAATATCATTTACAAGAAATGAAGCAATTGGAGATAACTTAGCTTCTGTATATCTCATAGCAGCTGCAGAATCTCCATCCATTGAACCAAAATTTCCTTGACCATCAATAAGCGGAACTCTCATACTAAAATTCTGGGCTAATCGAACCATTGCGTCATATATAGCAGAATCACCATGCGGATGGTATTTACCCATAACATCACCAACAATTCTTGCAGATTTTCTTGAGGGTTTACCTGAAGTGTACCCAGCTTCATTCATTGCATAAATAATTCTCCTATGAACTGGTTTTAACCCATCACATACATCTGGTAAAGCCCGAGAAACTATTACACTCATTGCATAGTCTAGGAAAGAGTTCTCCATTTCCCTTTCTATAAAAATACTTTCGTTCTCTATATTTTCTGGCTTACTATCGTCAATCATAAATTTTTTGTTTTAAAAAGGGACTTCATCCTCAATATCAAAATCTTGTGGGGATTCATCAATTTTTTTTTCAACCGAAGAGTTTTCAATGTTAGGAGAGTTCAATTTTTGAAAATCATCGGATTTGTTGTCTAACATTGTCAACTGGCAATTATATCCTTGAAGTATTATTTCAGTTGTTGTTTTTTCAACGTCAGCTTGATCCTTGAATTTTCTGGATCTAATTTGACCTTCTAAATATACTAAAGAACCTTTCTTAAGAAATTTCTCTACTATTTCAGATAGCCCAGATGAGAAAATTACAATCTTATGCCAATCGGTTTTTTCTTTTTTCTCGTTTGTTGTCTTGTCTTTCCAAGATTCACTTGTAGCAACTGAGAACCTAGCTATTTTTGTTCCCTCTTGAGAAACTCTGATTTCTGGGTCTCCACCTAATCTTCCAAGCAATATGACTTTATTAACTGATCCGGCCATTGTTATATTAAAAAAAATTATAATATCATAATTACTCTAAATAAAATATAAATCTTTTAAAAGTTTTTAAGAAAATGAAATCAAAGCACAATCAAAACTTTATTAAAATAATTGGAGCAAGACAACACAATCTTAAAAACATTAATGTAAATATTCCTAAAAATAAGTTTGTTGTTATCAGTGGTTTATCTGGATCAGGAAAATCATCGCTGGCTTTTGATACGATTTATGCAGAGGGTCAGAGACGATACGTGGAGAGTTTATCCTCCTATGCTAGACAATTTTTAAACATGATGGAGAAGCCTGATGTTGATTCCATAGAAGGATTATCGCCATCAATATCAATTGATCAAAAAACAACATCTAGAAATCCAAGATCAACCGTTGGCACAGTTACAGAAATATATGATTACTTTAGAGTTTTATTTGCAAGAATTGGAACTCCTTATTCTCCAGAAACTGGAAAAGAAATTAAATCAATGAGTGTTCAAGAAATTGTGGATGAATTTTATAAATTCAAAAAAAAACAAAAATTTTATTTGATTTCTCCTGTCGTGAATAACAGAAAGGGTGAGTTTAAAAAAGAAATTAATGATTTTATTAAAAAAGGATTTATGAGATTTAGAATTGACGGGAAAGTTTGTGATTCTTCAAATATTCCTGAACTTGATAAGAAGAAAAATCATTCAATTGATATCATAGTTGATAGAATAGAAGTTGATAAAAAATACGAAAGTAGAATAGCACAATCAATAGAAGCTGCGATAAGTTTGTCTGATGGAGTCATTTATTTTTATGATGTAGTTGAAAAAAAAAATTTTATTTTTTCATCAAAGTTTGCATGTCCAATTTCAGGTTTTACTATTGAAGAAATAGAGCCAAGACTATTTTCTTTTAATAGTCCCAATGGAGCTTGTAAATCTTGTGATGGTCTTGGTTATAAGGAAAGATTCAACCCAGAGCTTATTATTGGCAACCCCTCATTATCTCTCAATGAAGGTGTCATTCTTCCATGGAATAAGAATAACCAATTTTATCAAGAATTAACAAAAGAAGTAGCTAGGCATTGTTCTATAAACCCAAATCAAAAATGGAAAGATTTAGCTGAAGAGAAGAAAAAAAAAGTAATTTTTGGTGACAATAAAATGATTAATATTTTTAATAATTACACTGGTTGGAATTACAGCAAAGAATTTAATGGAGTGGTGGGATTTTTAGAAAATAAGTTAAAGAGATCGGATATGTGGCAAAGAGAGGAGCTTAATAAATATTTAAGCAAATTCCGTTGTGAAACATGCAGTGGAACTAGGTTAAAAAAAGAGGCATTAGCAGTTAAAATAAATGATAAAGATATCAGTGAGATCACAAATCTATCAATTGAAAAAATTTTGCAATGGTTCATGAATTTAGAAAAATCTTTATCTGAGTATAAAAAAAAAATTTCAGATAAAATTATAAAAGAAATAATTGATAGATTATCTTTTCTTAACAACGTTGGTCTAGGTTATCTTCAATTATCTAGAAGTTCTAACACATTATCAGGTGGAGAAAGCCAAAGGATAAGATTAGCCTCACAAATAGGATCAGGCTTAACTGGTGTTTTATATGTGCTGGACGAACCATCAATTGGGCTGCATCAAAGGGACAATAAAAAACTAATTAGCACATTAAAAAGTTTAAGAGATCTTGGGAATTCACTAATTGTCGTTGAACACGACGAAGAAACTATTCTAGAAAGTGATTATGTGATTGATGTAGGGATTGGAGCTGGTGTAAACGGTGGTAACGTAATTGCTGAAGGCAAACCTAGCGAAATAATAAAAAATAGTAAAAGTTTAACAGGAGCATATTTATCGAAAAAATTAATGATTCCAATAAATAAGAATAATACTGCGATGGATGATAAATATGTCGAAATAAAGGGTGCAAGTGGAAATAACCTCAAAAACTTAAACGTAAAGTTTCCTCTTAAAAAGTTTATCAGCATTACTGGAGTATCGGGTGGTGGAAAATCAACTTTGGTAATAGAAACCCTTTTTAAATCTTTATCAAAAAAAATCTATAACTCAAGTGAGCAACCTCTTTCTCATGAAGAAGTTAAAGGACATGAAAATCTTGATAAAATAATTCAAATAGATCAAACACCAATCGGTAGAACACCAAGATCCAACCCTGCGACATATACTGGGTGTTTTAATTTCATAAGAGAATGGTACTCACATCTACCAGAGTCAAGAGCCAGAGGATATAAACCAGGTCGATTTTCTTTTAATGTTAAAGGAGGTAGATGTGAAAATTGTCAAGGTGACGGACTCTTGAGAATAGAAATGCATTTTCTTGCAGACGTATTTGTAACTTGTGACTTATGTAAAGGAAGAAGATTTAACAGAGAAACACTGGAAGTAAGATTTAAAAATAAAAATATCTCTGATGTATTAAATATGACTGTAGAAGAAGGCTTAGAGTTTTTCAAAGCCATCCCCTCGATCTCTAAAAAACTCGAAACACTAAAAAAAGTAGGTTTAGAATATATAAAAATAGGACAGTCAGCTACAACTTTATCTGGAGGGGAAGCTCAAAGAATTAAATTAGCAAAAGAACTTTCAAAAAGATCAACTGGCAGAACTATGTACATCCTTGATGAACCCACAACTGGTTTGCATACGCACGATGTACGAAAACTTCTTGAAATTCTTCACAAATTTGTTGTTGAAGGAAATACCGTACTTGTTATTGAACATAATTTAGATGTGATTAAAACATCAGATTGGATTATAGACCTAGGTCCAGAAGGTGGAGATAAGGGAGGCCATATATTATTTGAAGGAACAGTTGAACATTTGTTATCGGAAAATAATAATGATACAAGTAAATGCCTCAATGAATTTTTAAAAAAATAATTACTTTCCCAACCTTTTTCTTGCTGATCTTATTATAGGATGATCTTCAGCAGTTTCTTGTGTATCCTTAGATCTTGAATCATTATTTTCTATATAAGAATTTTGAGAATTAAGAATTTTTTTTAACCCAAAACTCAACAAAAGAAATAAAAAAGTTATAAGAATATATGCAAATATTTGATGATTGTTAATCGCTAAAAACAAAAGAACGTTTATCAATATAATACAAATTGTGTTAAATATGTTGTATCTCATTTTTTTATTATTAATCTAATTAAAAGTTTAGATAAATAGAAAACTTTAGAAATTTTATAATTTCTTTTTTTTAGAAATATTTCTAAAAAAATTGTTTCAAAAATATCTACTAATTTATAATCCAACATGATTTTGTTTACAAAATTTTCTTCTACTTTTAATTTCTTTAAATAAAATAAAAAGATAATTTGGAAATAAATATATGTCTTGAAATTATTACCACTTTCTAAAGTAAGTAATTTATTGAACTCATGATTGAACTTTTTAAACGAATTTAAAAAGTTTTGTGTCTCAGATAAGTTAGGTATTTGACTAAATGTGTTAATTAATGATAGAACACTTTTTTTTAACTCTCCTTTAGAAAAAACTTTAAATTGGCTTGATATTTCATTCGAATAATCATCTTTACAAATACAATCGTAAATCCACTTTTGTTTAAAATGAGAAATTGGTATATCTTGATTAAATTCAAAGTTTTCAAAAAGATATTTTTCTAAATTAAATAGTGCATTGACTACATCATTTTTTCTAAAATATAACTGTTGTTGAAGGTATCTAGTATAGAATAAACCTTTTTTCTTTTTATTCATTTGAGATTGCACTTTTTTTAAAAAAAATAATATATTATATACACATATAACTTAAATAATAACAACTTTAATAAACACAACAAATTAGGGACCAAAAATGATATATAAAATAATTAATGTTATAGACAAAATTAGACCTTTTAAGAAAGTTTCAGCACATTGCGATATTCCTTGTAAGATTTATGACCCAATAACATCTCAGATTGCAGTTTTAACAATGATACGACTTGTTGATTTAATCGAAGAAATAGAAAAAAAAGATTCTTTAACTTCTAAAGATCACGCACAAATTTCGCGACTTATAGCTCAAAAAGAGGAACACGGTCATAAAGTTAAAGATGAAATTAGAGTTATATGGGGTGACTATATTAAAGAACCACAACTTGAAAAATATCCTGAACTCCATAAATTGTCTCACTCAATTATGTTAGCAGCATCAAAAGCTAAACAAAACGTTGATAAAGCAGCAACCCTTGACCTACTGGAGAAGGTTAATAGATTTTCTGAAATCTTTTGGGATTCTAAAAACATTAAAACATTTAAAGCTGTTAGTCCTTATCCACCTGAACAAGAGTTGGTTTACCCTGATTTAAAAAACTAATGTTTTTAAAACTCTCATTCTATAAAATTGAAGGAGACAGCATGTCTCCTTCTTTAAATAATAATACGTTTGTATTGATCAAACCTTTTAAAAAAAAAAAAATTAATAAATTTTTCATATTTCAACATGAGACTTTCGGCAAATTGGTAAAAAAGCTGGTTAAAATAGATTCTTCAAATAATTTTTGGTTTGAAGGGGAACATCAATCTAGTATTTCAAAAACACAAGTTGGACCTATAAAAGAATACAATATATTAGGTCAAATAGTTTTTTCTATTTCTAAATCATCAATAAAATTTCATTTATGATTTTTCTTCGACTTTTTTAAAACCAAAAAATAAAATTAATGGAGAGGCAATAAATATAGACGAGTACGTGCCAATTAAAACTCCCCACATCATTGCAGAAACAAAACCTTTTACTACTTCTCCTCCAAAAACAAATAATGCCAATAAAGCTAGAAGTGTAGTAATTGAAGTCATTAACGTTCTTGACAAAGTCTGATTAATAGATTGATTTAGCAATTCCTCTAACTCTCTGTCTGTTTTAACTAAATTTTCCCTTATTCTGTCAAATACAACAACTGTATCGTTAATTGAATAACCTGCAATAGTTAAAATAGCAGCAATCGAAGCCAAATTGAACTCTATTTGTGTTAAAGAAAAAAAACCCATAGTTGAAAGAACATCGTGAAACAGAGCTACTAAAGCACCAAGACCAAATTGCCAACCAGAAAATCTAAACCAAATATAAATGAACATTGCAATTAAAGAGAATAATACCGCTTTTATTGCAATTGATTTAAGCTCTTTACCAACTTTAGGTCCAACGAATTCAACTCTTCTGTAATCAGTATCACTATCTAATTCATTTTTTAATTTTTGAATAATTTGCTCTTGGGTCATGTTACTGTCATCAATTTTTTCTAATCTGAATAAAATTGTGTTAGAATCACCAAATTCCTGTATTTCAGAGTTTCCAATTTGTAATTTGTCTATTTTGTCTCTCAATATAGCAAGGTTAGGGGCTTGAGAAAATTTAGCTTCGACCATGATTCCACCTTTAAAATCAATACCAAGATTTAAGTTTTTGGTCAGAAATAGGAAGGCTGACAGTCCCATCAATGATATGGACAATAAAAAAGCGACAAATCTGTATTTGAAAAAATTAATATTAAATTTCATGGTCTTTAGATGTACAATCTTTTCGGTTTTAGCTTGAGGACCCAAAAAGTTACTATTAGTTTAGTTAATATTAACGCTGTAAACATTGATGTTAAGATACCGATACTCAAAGTTACTGCGAAACCTTTTATCGGTCCTGATCCATAGTTATATAACAATAGTGCTGCAATGAGAGTTGTAAAATTTGCATCTAAAATTGTTTTTATTGCAAATTTATAACCTAAATCAATGGAGTTCAATATTGATCTTCCAGACCTTATTTCCTCTTTTATTCTCTCAAATACCAAAACATTTGCGTCGACTGCCATACCGACCGTTAGAACTATGCCAGCTATCCCTGGCATCGTTAAGGTAGCTTCTATCGCGCTTAACATCGAAATCAACAAAATGATATTGAAAATTATGGCAAAATCAGCAACAATTCCAAAAGCTTTATATCTTATGATCATAAATACTATTACTAAAATAAAACCAATTACTAATGCTTTTTTACCTGCTTCTATAGAATCAATGCCAAGACTAGGACCTACTGTTCTTTCCTCTAATACCTTGATAGGAGCTGGGAGAGATCCAGCTCTTAAAAGAACTGCTAAATCGTTGGCAGCTTCAGGTGAAAAATTACCACTAATATTTCCCTGACCTCCAGTAATTGGTTCTCTTATCTGAGGAGCACTTATTACTTTATTATCAAGAAGAATTGCTAATCTTTGATAAGTATTATCGGTAGTAACTTTGGCAAATTTCTTTGCACCCTTCTTATCAAACTCAAAAGCAACCACATACCTTCCAGTTTGCGCGTCAACAGTTGCAGCAGCATTTTTGAGCCTTTCCCCAGTTAGTAGTACTCTTTTTTTAACAACAAACTGTTTCTCATAAGCGGTTGGATCAGAATTTAGGGCTTTAAAAGTTCCAGGTGGAAGTTTTCCTCTTTGTTCGGCAAGCTCTACTGTGGTTGGATCTAGCATATGAAAATTCAGTTTTGCAGTTCTACCTATCAAAGCTTTAACTCTCTCCGGATTTTTGATTCCTGGAAGCTGAACAACAATTCTTTCTTCTCCTTGTCTTTGGATAGAGGGCTCTTTTGTTCCAGATTCATCAACTCTTTTCCTTACAACTTCAATAGATTGTTCCACTGTATTAGATCTAGTATCAATGATATATTGATCAGAAAAAAATAGGTTTAATTTATTTTTGGATTCTTCAATTAAAATACCCTTTTCAATATTTTCTTTGATGCTGTTTTTGGCTAAAGTAATTTTTTCTGGATCAGTAATTGTAACCACTGCTCCTGTTATTTTCGAACCAAGATTAGAGTATTTAATTTTTGATTTCCTCAAAGACTTTCTAATATCGTCAACTAAATCTTCAGATTTTTCTTTTAAAACTGATTTGGTGTCAACTTCAAGAAGTAAGTGAGATCCACCCTGAAGATCAAGTCCTAAATTAACTTGCTTCTGTGAAAGGAATTTTGGAAGTGCAGTAACCTCACTTTTTCCATAAATATTTGGAATTATATAATATATTGCTGTCACGCAAACTGCCAAAACAAAAAAAACGTTCCATTTATTAATTTTTAGCATTTTATTTTTATTTTTTAATTACATCAGCAACAGTTGATCGGATGATAGTAACATTAACACCTTTTGCTATTTCAACTGTAAGTTTATCATTATCTACTTTTATAACTTTTCCTAAAATTCCTCCACTTGATAAAATTTCATCCCCTCTTTGGATTGAGTCTAGGAGAATTTTATGCTCTTTTTGTTTTTTTTGTTGTGGTCTAATCAGAAGAAAATAAAAAATTAAGAAAATTAAAATTAATGGAATGAATGAGGCTAGCATCGAAGGCTGCTGAGCAGCTGTTTGAGCATGAGCATAATTAATCATGATTTTCCTTTAAATAATTGTTTACATTTAAATACAATGAAATCAATATAGAAAATCTTTATAAATACAAGTATAAAATAAGAATTTGATTAAAATATGAAAAAGTTATGAGTGTTTTTAACAATGTCAAACAACTAAAAGAAAATAATTTTTTTATTTTTATTCCAAGAAGTAACAAGTTAGAACCTGTAAAAACAAATTTTAATGTGAAGCTAGAAGATCTTTTAGAAATTAGTTACCAAAAAAATGTTGTTCTTAATAACACAAAAAATTTTTTGGAGAATAAATATTCAAATAATATTTTACTTTGGGGAGCAAAGGGCATGGGTAAATCATCATTAGTAAAATGCGTTGCAGATTATTGTAATAAAGAATTTAACGAAAACTTAAAAGTGCTGGAAGTCTTAAACAACAATATTGAGCATTTAATAGATATTGTATACCATATAACTAAATATCAATATAAATTCATTATTTTTATAGATGATATTTCATTTAAAGATAATGATGATAACTTCAATTTATTTAAAACACTCATTGAAGGAAGTCTTCTAAGTCATGTTGAAAATGTTCGTTATTATATAACATCAAATTTGAGGCATCTATCGCATCGAAACACAGATATTTCAAATAATGATATCGAAAATAAAGAAAATAATCAAAATCTAATATCCTTATCTGATCGATTCGGGTGTTGGGTCGGTTTTTATGACTCCAGTCAAGAGCAATATATTAACATTGTGAAATATTATTTAAAAAAAAACTCAATTAAATTTTCGCAATATTTAGAAAGAAAAGCTTTAAATTGGTCAATTGAAAAAGGAAATTTTTCTGGAAGGACAGCTCAGCAATTTGTAAAAAATCTTAAATAATAGATTAGTCATTATTAAAGTAATTTTAACGGATTAACAGAATCCTTACCTTTGCGAATTTCAAAATGAAGTTGCGGTGACCTTACGTTACCTGTATTACCAACCGAACCAATTATTTCACCTTTACGGACCTTCTTACCTTTTTCTGTGAAAACTTCATTTAGATGTGCATATGCAGTTATCCAGTTTTTTGAATGTTTTATTAAAATTAAATTTCCATAACCTGGGATTTCATTTCCGCAATAAATCACTTTTCCAGCTTGTGATGACATTACTTTTGTTCCTTTTTTTGAGTCAATGTTTATTCCATCATTATAAAATCCCTCTTTTGATTTACCATATTTTGAAAGTAGCTTACCTTTTACAGGCCAAATAAATTGTGAAGTTTTATTATCCCTAAGTATTACATTTTTATTATTTTCTATGTTTTTTTTTTTGAAGTTACTATCCCATTTTTTGTTTTTAATTTTTTTTTTTTTTTTACTTCTTTTAGGAATAATTAATTCTTTCCCAACTTTTATGTTGTTAACATTTTTAATATTGTTGTATTTTGCGAGTGTAAACACTGTTGTTTCATAATACCTCGATATGGAATAAAGAGTTTCGCCTTTTACAACTGTATGAATTTGATTTTGAGGAATGAAAATACTTTGATTTGGAAATATTTTATATGGTTCTTGTATTTTATTGACTTTAATAAGATCTTGAATTGAGATATTGAATCGACGAGATATTGAAAAAAGATTATCACCTTTTCTTACTTTGTATAGATTATTCTTTTGAATATAATCACGACTGACTTTGCTTTTATAATCAATGATTTTATAATTATCATACAAGTAACTTTCGCAACTCATTACCAAAAAAAAGAAAAATATGTACAAATTTTTCATTTATTCTCTTTTCCTTCTAATAGTGGGACAAATCTTACTGAACCAATATCAGTAATTATGAGTCTTTCGTTATTTTTTGAAATACTCTTTAAAATTTGATCATTGTGTTGGTCTCCAATTGGAATAATCATTTTACCGTTGATTGATAATTGCTCGATTAACTTTCCAGGAATCTCAGGAGCACTAGCTGTAACTATTATTCTGTCGAAAGGTGCTTGATCCTTCCACCCAAGGCCACCATCATCATGCTTACAAAAAATATTTGTAACCATAAGTTTTTTAAAAAGATTATATGCATTGATGGACAAGAATTTATGTCTTTCCACAGTGTAAACAAATCTTGCTAATTTGGAGAGAATATAAGTTTGATAGCCACTTCCAGTTCCAATCTCTAATACTCTCATATTTTTTTTTATATCTAAAAATTGTGTCATTAACGCGACAACAAGCGGTTGAGATATAGTTTGTCCACAACCTATAGGAAGAGCTATATTATCAAAAGCTTTTTGTCTTAGACTTTCTTCTACAAAGATTTGCCTATCAACTTCCTCCATAACTTTTAAAACATCCGCGTTATCAATACCATGGTTTTGAAGTTCTAAAATTAAATTAATTTTTTTTTTAATTTCAGATTTTTTTATCATTAGAAATAATACTTAAACCATTTGTATATTCTTTCAGGATTGATGGAATTCGGATTGTACCATCCTCATTTTGATAATTTTCAAGAATGGATATTAAAAGCCTTCCAATAGCTAAAGACGAACCATTGAGCGTATGTGGATAATAAATTTCTCCACTTTCAAAATTTTTAATACGCATTTTCATTCTTCTTGATTGAAAATCAGTACAGTTTGAACAACTCGATACTTCTCTATATTTATTTTGACCTGGCATCCATATTTCTATATCAAGAGTGTAAGAGGATGAAAAACCAATATCACCAGAACAAAGTTCTACAACTCTGTAAGGTATAGACAATTTCTTCAATATATTTTCAACGCAAATAATCATGTTATTTAATTCTTCATTTGATTGTTCCGGTTCCGAAATTGTTACTAACTCCACTTTTCCGAACTGATGCTCTCTCATTAATCCTTTAGTATCTGAACCTGATGCTCCGGCCTCTGCTCTAAAGCAATTTGTATATGTCGTATATTTTAAAGGCAAATCATTTTTATTTATAATTGAATCTCTATTCAAATTTGTTAAGGGAACCTCCGAAGTAGGAATAAGATATAGATCGTTAAAATTTGTTTTAAATAGATCTTCTTCAAATTTTGGAAGTTGACCTGTTCCTTTGAGAGCCTCTCCTTTTACAAGTTCTGGAACAACATACTCCTCGAAACCAAATTCCAGTGAATTATTATCAAGTAAAAAATTAATTAGCCCTCTATGAAGTTTTGCCAAATCACTTTTTAATATTGAAAATCTACTTCCTGAAATCTTTATTGCTTTTTTATAATCAATTAGGCCAAGATTTTCTGCTAATTCCAAATGATTTTTAGGTTTAAAATTAAAGCTTTTTATTTCACCATATTCTTTAACGATTCTGTTATCTTCTTCAGACTCTCCATCAGGAACTTTTTTGGACAGAATATTAGGAAGAAACAGCAATGATTGATTTAACTCACGTAATTTTAAATCTGCGAGACCATTTATCCTGTCAATTTTTATTTTTAATTCATGAACCAATGTTTTAATTTTTTCTACGTTTTTCTCTTTATTTAAAAAAGATTTAGATAATGAGTTTTTTTCTTCTAATAATTTTTGTTTTTTGTTTAATTGTTCTAAATATTCGTTATGAATTTTTACAATTTTAGAACTACAAGGTGGTAACTTTCTTTTTTTTAAAGAATCATCTAAAAGTGAAGGGTTATTTTTTATAAACTTTATATCGTGCAAAATTTTACTTTCTCATAAAAAAAAAAATAAAGGCTATTGAAACTTCATAAAAGATTATAAGTGGAATAGCAATGCCTAACTGTGAAATAATATCAGGAGGGGTGAACAATGCTGAAAAAACTAAAATTCCTAAAAAAAAGTATTTTCTATTTTTTCTTAAGAATTTGACATCGACTATTCCAAATTTTGTTAAAATTATTAAAAGAATTGGAAATTCAAATGACATTCCGGATGCAAACAACAGAAACATTGTTAATTTCATATATTCTGAATATCTAGATTCAAGTTCCAAATTAAGACCTGACGAAAAAAAGTTTTCAAACGAAATAAAAAAAGACCAAATAAAAGGAATTAAAACAAAATATGCAAAAGCAATTCCAAAAAAAAATAAGATTGGAACTAAAAAAAATATTGGCATTAAAATTTTTTTTTCTTTCTTATACATTGCCGGTGATAAGAAAAGTACCATTTGAACAATTAAAAAGGGCATTGAAATAATAAAAGACGCAAACAATGATATTTTTAGGTTAGATACGAAAACTTCTGGTAACCCAGTAAAAATCATTCTTTTGTAATCAGAATCAACAAGTAATTTGAATAAAGGTTTAGAGAGAAGTTCTCCTAAGTGAGATGCATTATAAAAAAAAAAAATAAAACTTATCGTTAGAAATAAAAAGCTTAAAAGCAATCTATTTCTTAGTTCTTTTAGATGATCTAGATACTTCATTATTTATTTTTTTTTTGTTCATGTTAACTTCTGAAAATTCATTATTAATTTCATCGATTTCATATTTAATGTTGTAAAAATATCTACTTAGTTTTCTGTAAAATAAACCAAGATTTTTAAAAATAATTGGGATATCTTCAGGCTTAACTAGTAAAATAAAAAAAAAAAATATTATTAAAAATTCAATTAAACCTATATTAAACATAGAATTAATTTACTTTTCTTTCTTATCATCTTTTAAACCTTGCCTAAATGATTTAATCCCTTTGGCTATTTCTCCTGCTACTTTTGGCAACTTGCCCGCCCCGAAAAATATCAAAACTATAACCAGAATTAGAATAATTTCCCAATGACCTAGACCAAACATAAACTCTCCCTTATTAAAAAATATATTACAAGATAACTGATTCTAATTCATCAACTTTTGGTAAATCTTTGATAGATTTTAACCCGAAGTGTCTTAAAAATTCAAAATCTGTTACCCATGTCACAGGTCGACCAGGCGTTTCCCTCCTACCAGAGGGTTTTATCCATTTTAACTCCAATAAGGTATCTAATGTGCCTCTAAAAACTGGTTTTCCTCTAATTTTTTCTATTTCAGCTCTTGTAACTGGTTGATGATAAGAAATTATAGCTAAAGTTTCCATTGCTGCAGGAGACAAATTTCTAGTTTTCTTTGTCTCAATTCTCATGTAATCATTTAATGTATCAGCTGTTTTAAAATAAAATCTTTTTTCTAGTTCAATCAATTGAACACCCCTATTCATATAATCGTTTTTAAGCTCTCTAAGGATAAGATCTAAATTAAAATCACCATAAAAGGAAAGCATTTTCTTCATACTTTCCTTTGTCAAGGGTTCATCCGCAGAAAAGATAAGAGATTCAATGAAATTTTTTGCAATCTTATTATCCATTATTTTAATTTTACCATGATTTCTTCGAAATGATCTTTTTGATTTATTAATATTTTTCCTTGATTAACATTGTCAAGTGAAGCTAGTAATAAAGATAATATTGCAGACCTCTTCATTTTTAAACTTTTAGTACCCTCTGGAAGAAACTTAAAAAGATTTAACCAATTTTTTTCTTTTAGTTTAAAAATACTTCTAAGCCACCTTTCGCCGTCTTCTAGACTGTAAAAGTCATTTTCCTCTGTGAGAAGTGTAATTGATTTCTTTTTTTTAAAAATCTCAGAATACTTTAAAATTAAATCTTGTAGAGATATTTTTGGTACAATCTTATTACTAATAACGAAATCATTCTTAATTGAAATATTCAAGAAATCATGACCTTCTACAGGGAGTTGAAATATTTTATTTGACAACTTTTTTATAGCATTATAATGAACGATTCTTTGCGTCAAATCCTCTTGAATTTCCTGAACCTCTTCTTTTTCTTCAGGAATAAGTAACTTAGATTTCAAATAAGCTAACAAAGAGGCCATTACTAAATAGTCAGCAGTTAATTTTAAATTTTCAAGATTTTCTTCTACAAAATTTAGGTATTGATTAGCCAATTCTAGTATTGAAATTTTTTTTATATCGACTTTTTGTTTTTTTGATAAATCAAGTAATAAATCCAAAGGTCCTTCATATCCGCTTATGTTAAGATTTAGGTGCATTACTTATCAGATTATATTCTATCAGATCAGACTTAAATTTGTTATTATTTTTTCTTTTTGGTATGATTTTTCTTTTTTGATTATAAAAGAAATTGATCACTTTGTTTTCTATAACCTGCACAAGTGGATAAATTAATTTCATATCATTTAAATCTCCTTTACAATACATTACTATATCACATCCACCTTCATAACAATTTATTACTTTAGTCTTAAGGTCATCCTTTATTGCTTTCATTGAAATATCATCGGAAATCACAAGACCTTTAAATTTAAACTTTTTCCTTAAAATATTCCTAGTAATTTCATTTGAGTAAGTAGCAACTTTTGAATCAATTAATGGATATTTGATATGTGCCAACATAACCATTAACGATTTATCAAGAATTTTAAATGGTACTAAATCGGTTTTTATTAAATCACTATAACTTTCATTTATAATTGATGATTGCAAATGTGTATCGAATTTTGATCTACCATGGCCAGGAAAATGCTTTGGTACTGGAATAATTCCAGAGTCTATAAGCGCTTTACAAAAAGAATTTGATAAATTTAGTACTAATTCAGGATCTGATCCAAAGGATCTATCACCTATTACTTTATGTGCATTATCAAAAAAAAGGTCACACACTGGTGAAAAATTAACATCTATACAAATTTCTTTAAGTTGTTTACCCATTAAAAATGCAGATTTATAGGCTAATTCTATAGCCTTCTTCTTATCTTTTTTGTATATATTCCCAAATGCCATTTGAGGAGGAAATTTAGTAAACTCGTGGTTATCTAGTCTTTGCACCCTACCACCTTCTTGATCAATGAAAATTAGTAAATCAGGGTTTAAAGTTACTTTTTTTAAGTTTTGTATTAATTGTTTAATTTGTTCTTTATTTTTAAAATTTCTTTTGAAAAGAATGAATCCAAAAGGATTAATATTTTTGAAAAATTTTTTTTCATTAGACGTAAGTTCATAACCAAAACAAGATAAAATTATGGCGTCTATTTGTTTCATTTAACTTTTAATAATTATACATTGGATCTTATTTTTTTTAAATTTTGCGCATTCACTATTTGCTTTTCCAAATGGATATTTACTTTCAGATATTACTCTATAAAAAGTTTGGTTTTCCTTTATTTTAACTTCTTTTACAATAAGGTTTATCCCTATAGACATATTTGACATTTTCTCTTTCAATTTAGAAGAAATTTCCAAACTTTTTTGTTTTTCTTTAAATGAAGCAAATTGAATTCTGAAATTATCTTTTTTAATTCCATTTTTAATAATTTTTGAATTTGATTTTCCCTCCTCAGACTCAATACTTTTTTCAGGCTCATGATTGTCTTTTTCCAATATTTCGTAAACAGAGTTTTTATTTCTTAAAAAATTATTATCAACTTTTTGAATTAATATTTCTTTTGGTTCTAATACTTGAAGATCTTTTTCTGGTACTACAGTGTTTATTGAAATTATAATTACAAAAACAAAAAAAAAGTATGATATTATTATGCTCAATAACTTAAATCTATTTTTATTCATTTTACATATTCTCTGGACATTCAATTTTTAATATATTCATCCCCTTTTTAATAATCTTACTAATTGAAAGTATAAGTACAATTCTAGATAGAGAGATGTTAAAATTTTGATCAATAATTATCTTTTTTGACGAATCCGCTTTACCGAGACCCCAATATGCATGAAAATCTTTTGCAATATCTAACAGGTAGTTAGCAATTCTATGAGGCTCATAAAACTTAGCAGCTTTTTTTATTACATTAAAAAAATTACAAATTTTTATTATCATAATTATCTCTTCATTTAAATTAAGTTTAGACAAATTTACTTTCTTAATATCAATATTTTTCAAAGAAGTATTAAATGTTTTTTCATAAATTTTAATTAGTGACATACACCTTGCATATGCATATTGAATATAAAATACAGGATTGTCTTTTGATTTAGATTTAACAACTTCAAAGTCAAAGTCTATTTTTTTATCAACACTTCTTGAAATCATCATATACCTCAATACATCTGGACCCACTTTGTCTACAACCTCTCTTAAAGTAACATAGTTACCCTCTCTTTTAGACATTTTTACAACTTGTTTACCATTTAATAAATTTACTAATGAAGTTAATTTAATCTCAAAGATATAATTTGCTGTCTTATTCAATTGTTCAATGGCACTTTGCAATCTTTTTACATAACCTGAATGATCTGACCCCCAAATATTTAACAAGATATCAAATTTCTTATCAATTTTCTTTTGGTGATAAATAATATCCGTCATAAAATAAGTAAGTTCACCATTTGATTTTATCAGAGCTCTATCTGTTTCGTCACCGTGTTCTTGTGATTTAAATAATAAAAGCTTTTTCCTTTCCCACCTTTCATTATTTAAAGACTTGGGTTTTTCTTGATAACCATAATAAGTTAACTTTTTTTGATTAAGTTTCTTAAGTATCTCATCTAAATGCTTTTTCGAAGAGTATTTTTTCTCAGAGATAAAAGAATCATGCGCAATTTTAATTTTTAATAGATCCTTCTTTATATCATTCATAATATATTTAATTATATTATTTTCGAACATAGATTCAGAGAGTTCTTGATTATGAATCTTTTTTGAAATTTCCTTTAAATACTCTCCAGGGTACATTTCATCATTTGTTTTAACTTTTTTATTATTTTTATTTTTTAAGTGATATTTAACTGTTTTTTTTAGTTTCTTAATTTGTTCACCAGCATCATTAATATAATATTCTTTGGTAACTTTGTGACCAACTTCTTCTAAAACAGATGCAATGGTATCACCCAAAACAGCACCTCTAGCATGTCCAATATGCATAAGTCCTGTTGGGTTAGCTGAAACAAATTCTAAGCAGATATTTTTCTTTATAATATTATATTTAAAGGAGTTAACATTTTTAAAATAGACTTTTAATTGATCTTGCCAAAACGACTTCTTGAAAAAAATATTTAAAAATCCTGGTCCAACAACCTCTAACTTTTCAATAAAGTTTTCTTTATTCATATGCTTAGATAGTTTTAAAGCCAAATCTCTTGGAGGAAGTCCCATTTTCTTAGCAAAAACCATTGCAATATTTGTAGACACATCACCATATTCTTTATTCGTTGGAATTTCGATATTAAAAGATGATTTGGTTGGAACCTCTTTAATTTTTTTTTTAGAATATTCTGAATTAATATAATCAAATAATTCTTTTTTTAATAAATCATGATAAAACATTAATGACTATATAGATCGAAATATTTTTTGTGAATATTGATAGCATAATTATCTGTCATTCCTGATATGTAGTCAGAAACGTTAACGTATTTCTCATTTTCATTTTTAAAGTTTCTCCAACCAATTGGTAAAAGATATGGCTCATCAATGTAAAGATCAAATAGGTCAGACACTATTTTTTTTGCTTTAAAATTCATTGTTTTAACTTTAGGATGATTATACATTTTATTTCTTAAAAAAACTTTTAAATTTTTTTCTTTATTTCTCATTTCATCTCCAAAAATTACCAAAGGTTTATCAAGCTCTAAAATTTGATAGCAGTTTTTAATTTTGAAATTTTGGATATTTTGTTTAGTATTTCTAATTAAATCATCAACCATTATATTTATTAGTTTTCTTATCAGCTCGTATTTGATTCTTCTATACTCTTTACTTTTTTTTAAATTAATTTTTTTTAAAGCGTCTTTTATAATTTCTAATTCATTTAATTCTTCTATTTCGAATAACCCTGCATACAAGCCATCATCAATATCATTATTATTATAAGCAATATCATCACATATAGCGGCAATTTGAGCTTCAAAAGATCCTTGAGATTTTTTTTCCCCACCGAAAAAATTAATAAAACTTTGAATGTAACTTGGTAATACCGAGGTAACAGGACCGTTATGTTTTAAAATACCATCTAAAGTTTCAAATGTTAGATTTAATCCATCAAAATCTAGATATTTTTTTTCTAAAACTGTTAAAATTTTTAAAGCTTGATAATTATGATTAAAGCCACCTCTTCCTTTCATTTTATTATTTAAAACTTCCTCGCCAGCATGACCAAAAGGTGTATGCCCTAGATCATGACTTAGTGAAATTGATTCTGTAAGATCGTCATTAATATTAAAAACTTTTGAAATAGATCTTGATAATTGTGAAACTTCTAAACTATGAGATAATCTTGTCCTAAAGTAATCTTCTTCGTGATGAACAAATACTTGTGTTTTATATTTTAACCTTCTAAATGCTGAGGAATGAATAATCCTATCCCTGTCTCTCATAAAACAAGTTCTATTAGGATCATCTTTTTCGCAAAATACCCTTCCTTTAGATGATTTATAATTTGTTGAAAAAATTGAATATTGCACCATAATCTATATATCTATATTATAAATGTAAAAAAAAAAAGACTATAATGTTTGATGTATCTAAAAATGCTGTTGAAAGAATTAAGGAAATTGCTCTTAAGGAAAAACATGAATATTTTAGAATTTCAGTAGACGGCGGGGGGTGTCAGGGCTTTTCGTATAAATTTAATTTTGATCAAAAGATTAATGATGAAGATAAAATTTTTAAGTTCAGCGATGTTAAGATTTTAATAGATCCAACATCATTAAACTTTCTTAAAGGATCTAAGTTAGATTTTGTAAATGACCTCATAGGTTCATATTTTAAAATCACAAATCCTAATGCCAATTCAACTTGTGGTTGCGGAACCTCCTTTTCAATATAAATGGCTATAATTGCCTCTTGGAATATAAATTCCGTTAGAATAAGAGTTGATATTCTCAAAAAATTTATCGAAGAGATAAACCCAGACATAATTTTGCTTCAAGAAATCAAGTGTACAAATGAAGAATTTCCAGATTTCTACTCCTCATTTGGTTATGAATTAATTGTTAATGGACAAAAAGGAAAGTACGGCGTTGCGACATTATTAAAAAAAGGATTAAATTTCAAGTCTATAGAACTAGAGAACGAGGTTTTATTATGCGAATCAAGAACAAATTTCATATATGTAAACGAATATAATTTAAACATCTTAAATGTTTACACACCAAACGGAAACCCAATCGAAGACAAGAAAAAATTCGACTTTAAAATTTCATGGTTATCAGAAATTAAAAAAATTTCGAAACATTTTATTAATAATGTAGATAATCTTCTCATTGGTGGAGACTTTAATGTATTAGAAAATAAAAATGATGTATTAAATTTTGATAATTGGGAAAATGACGCTCTCGGGTGTATTGAGTCTCGAACAATCTTTAGAGAAATTCTTTCATCAGGTCTGACGAATATTGTAAGAATTTTCAAAAAACCAGGTTCGTCATTTTCGTATTGGGACTATCAAAGAGCTTGTTGGGAAAGAAATGATGGATTATTAATTGATCATTTTCTAATTTCTCCAAAGTACTTAAAGTTGGTAAAAAATATTAATTTTGGTTCAAAATACAGGGGATTGACGAAACCCTCAGATCATATTCCAATATGGATCAATTTAGATGTCTGAATAATTCTTTATTTCTTTTTTTGCACCGGGATGAGTTACTGCGCCAAATCTTGCAGATCCGACTGTTTGAGAAAATTTCCATAAAGCACCCGATCCAAAATTATTTTTTCTTTTTTGAATTGATTTTTTTCTGGCTTCTAATATCTTTTCATCAACCTTTAGAGTTATTATTCCCTCTTTAGCATCAATTAATATTTGATCCCCATTCTTGATAAGAGCAATTGGACCTAATGCCATAGCTTCCGGGCTTATATGACCAACACATAAACCTCTTGTTGCGCCGGAAAATCTTCCATCTGTAATTAAGGCAACTTTTTCTCCCATCCCTTGTCCATATATTGCGGCAGTTGTAGCAAGCATTTCTCTCATACCTGGGCCCCCTTTTGGTCCTTCATACCTTATAACTATTACATCACCAGCTTCATACTGTTTGTTACTTACAGCATCAAAAGCACTCTCTTCACAATCAAAACATCTAGCTTTTCCAACAAATTTTTGAGATTTTAACCCTGCAACCTTAACAATTGCACCATCAGGCGCTAGGTTTCCCTGCAAACCGACAACTCCACCGGTTTTAGAGATAGGATTCTTAGTAGAAAAAATGATTTTTTGAGAGCCAAAGTCAACCTTTACAGAACTTAAATTTTCTTTTAAAGTCTTACCTGTTACTGTTAGACACGAACCATCTAGAAAACCTCCATCCAATAAAGATTTCATTATAATTGGAACTCCTCCAATATCATGAAGATCTTTTGCAAGATATTTTCCTCCAGGTTTCAAGTCAGCTATATATGGAGTTTCTTTGAAAATTTTTGCAACATCCATTATATCAAAGTCTATTCCTATTTCATTAGCTAATGCGGGTAGATGTAAAGCTGCATTTGTTGAACCACCAGAACACGCAACGATTCTTGCAGCATTGATCAGAGATTTTTTATTTACAATATCCCTAGGTTTGAGTTGCGTATTGATAAGATCCATTACCTTGATTCCAGAGTCATATGCAAATTTATCTCTGGACTCGTACGGAGCTGGTGTTGAAGAAGAACCAGGCAATGCTAATCCAATTGCTTCAGCAACACAGGCCATTGTGTTTGCAGTAAATTGCCCTCCGCAAGAACCTGCTGATGGGCATGCAACTTTTTCTAAATCACAAAGCTCATCCTCGGTGATCTTATTTGAATCAAATTCACCAACTGCTTCAAACACATCCTGGACAGTAACCTCTTTGTTTTTGTGTTTACCCGGAAGAATCGAACCACCGTATAAAAATACAGCAGGAACATTTAACCTCAACATCGCCATCATTATGCCAGGTAAAGATTTATCACACCCTGCAATTCCAACCAATCCATCATAACAATGTCCTCTCATAGAAACCTCAATTGAATCTGCTATAATTTCTCTCGATACCAATGATGATTTCATTCCTTCATGCCCCATCGCTATTCCATCAGTAACTGTAATTGTAGTAAACTCTCTGGGAGTTCCGGTATTATCTTTGACACCTTTCTTTGCTGATTGAGCTTGACGAGAAAGAGAAATATTACATGGTGCAGATTCATTCCAACATGTCGCAATACCAACAAAAGGTTGATATATTTCTTTCTCAGTCATTCCCATTGCATAATAATAAGATCTATGAGGCGAGCTTTTAGGACCCACAGAAACATGTCGACTGGGAAGATGTTGTTTTTTAATTTTATTCATTTATATTTTTTTAATAATAATTTTCTAAATATTCTACTAAAATCTAATTTACTTTCAAAAAAAGAGAAATGACCAGAATTTTTTATTTTGTATCGGACTGGACCAAAAATATATTTTGAAACCTTTAATTGAGTCTTCTCACCATAAATATAAACTTTTTTTTTAAAAAACGTTTTAAAAAAATTTAATAGTTCATTCGATTCGCTTAATTTAACACATTGCTTTGATAAATCATAAAAAATAGAAGGTGAAGTTTTTTTTAATGATTGAGACCAATAACTTAAAAACCTATTTTGAGACGATTCAGTTTTTTTTAATAAATTGTTAAATTTGTTTCTTATAAAATCATTTTTCCTGTAAGAAATAGTTTTTTTTGTTAAAGTCTCTGTATCATATTTAGTCAAGTTTCCCTCATAGTTTATAAAGTTACTAATTAGTATTTTGTTTTTTATAAAGTTTTTTACTAAAATTATTGGGATTATACCACCCAAAGAGTGAGCAAAAAATGTAATTTCCTTAATGTTTTTTTTTTTTAAAAAAAGATAAATCTTTCTTGAGAATGAATACAAATCACTATCAGAATATTTAATACCGTTGTGCCCTGGAAGTTCTACAATATAGAGATTAAATCTAGGACCTAGTGTATTGAATAAAAATTTAAAATCATCTGAACAACAACCTATCCCGTAAAAAAGAAAAATAATATTATTATTAATGATTTTGTTTTTATTAGACTTTAAAATAAGATTATCAAATTTTATTTCAAACATCACTTCTGAGTTAAAAGCTTAAGATTCTTTCTAGCTTCCTCAAGTTTAAATTTGTATTGGTCAATTACTTTTGAGGGTGCTTTATTAAGAAATTCATTATTTTTTAACTTTTCGTTAAAGAAATTAATTTCATTTTCATAAAATGAAATCTTTTTTCTCAATGATTTTTGATCAATAAATTTGTAGTCTTCTGAAGGAACAATAATAAATTTTAATCCGAAAGTTACTAAAATTTTGCTATTTTTATTTTCTTTTATAATCTTTTTTTTATACTCTACGGATTCAAATTTAAATATTGAGGTTAATAAATAAATGTTTTCATCTATCCACATCACTTTTTCTTCAGAAAGAATATAGAGGCTAAATCTAGATTTATTATTTCCAATTTCAAATCTAATTTTTTTTATTAGCTCGATAAATTTTTTAAAATTATCAATCTCTTTAGAATTAAATTTTAACTTTAAATCAGTATGTAAATTCGTCTTGAAAAAAGAATCTTCTATAAATCCTAACTCTTTACCCAATTTTTCTGTAATAAATGGTATTACTGGATTAATCAAATTTAATGATCTCGAAAAAACAAAATTGAAAACATTAGATATTTCTTTCTTATTTTTATCCTCTTTTAAGTAATTCTTTGAAAGTTCAATATAAAAATCGCAAAAATCACTCCATATGAATTGATATAATTCAGAAATCATTAAATTAAATTTAAAATTCTCTAAATTTTTAATTACCTTTTTTTGGGTTTCAAAAAATCTTGATAAAATCCAATTATTTACAGGTAGTTCACAATATTGTGGATTAAACTTTTTATCATACTTAAAGTTATTAAACTGACTAAACCTAGCTACATTCCAAATTTTTGTTATAAAATTTCTACTATTTTCGACAAGTTTGTCAGAAAGTTTTATATCTCTACCTTGAGTTGATAAATTAGTTAATGTAAATCTTAGTGCATCAGAACCATATTTTTCAATTATATCAAGAGGATCAATAACATTACCTTTTGATTTTGACATTTTTTGTCCCTTTTCATCTTTTACTAAAGGATGAATATAAATATTCTTAAAAGGAACTTCATTCATAAATTCAAGACCCATCATTACCATCCTTGCAACCCAAAAGAAGATTATGTCAAACCCGGTAACTAATACATTTGATGGATAAAAGTTCTTTAACAGTTTATCATTTTCTGGCCATCCTAAAGTTGAAAAAGGCCATAGCGCAGAGGAAAACCATGTATCTAATACATCTTCATCTTGATACAAAATTTTATCAGTTTCATCTTTTAACATTAAAATGTTAATTGCTTCTTCTTCTGATTTTGCAGCTATCTTAAGTCCATTATTAGAGTACCAGATTGGTATTCTATGTCCCCACCAAATCTGTCGAGAAATACACCATGGCTCAATATTTTCTATCCAATATTTGAATGTATTTATCCACGAGTTTGGATGAAATACAATTTTTTTTTCTTTAATCGCTTTTTTAACTTTGACACTTATTTTCTTAGTATCTAAAAACCATTGAAAGGTTAATAGTGGCTCTATAATTTCGCCGCTTCTATCTCCAACAGGAAGAAACATTTTATTATTAACGGTTTTTAGAATTTTATTATTTTTTTTAAGTTCACTTATCAATTTTTTCCTAGCAACAAACCTATTTAAACCTTGGTATTCTTTTGGGGTATTTTTATTTAAACTTGCTGTTTTATCTAAAATATTAACAAATTCTAAATCATGTTTTTTCCCTATTTCAAAATCATTAAAATCGTGTGACGGAGTAATTTTTACTGCACCTGAACCTTTTTCTGGGTCTGCATATTCATCTGCAAAAATTGGTATTTTTTTATTGAGAATAGGAATAAGTGCTTTTTTTCCAATTAGATGTTTAAGTTTTTTATTTTTTGGATGAATCGCAATACCAGTGTCACCAAAGATTGTTTCTGGTCTGGTTGTTCCAACAACTATGTTTTCTATGCTGTTTTCCAATTGATACTTTATAAACCACATTTTTCCAACTTTTTCAATTTGGTTCACTTCTAGGTCCGAAAGAGCAGTTCCAAGTTTTGGATCCCAATTAACCAATCTTTTATCTTTATAAATCAAACCTCGGTTATAAAGATTTATAAAAACCTCTTTAACTGAATCACTAAGTCCTTCATCCATTGTAAATCGAGAAATATTCCAATCAACTGATGTACCTAATCTTTTCATTTGATTAATTATCTTATCTCCAGATTCTTCTTTCCAATTCCAAATTTTTTCAATAAATTTTGATCTTCCTAATTCAGCTTTTGATAATTTACTTTCTTTTTGAATCATTTTTTCAACTACTATTTCTGTTGCAATTCCAGCATGATCAGTTCCGGGTTGCCATAAAACATTTTTATTAAGTTTTTTATGAAATCTAATTAAGATATCTTGAAGAGTGAAAGTTAAAGCATGCCCCATATGCAAACTACCAGTAACATTTGGTGGCGGCATCATAATACAAAATGGTTTTTTGTTTTCGTTGTTATTAAAAGAAAATATTTGATTTTCAGACCAATGATCTAAACATTTTGCTTCAATTTCTGAAAAATTAAATCTTTTTTCTAACATTATTATTCAATTATATCCAACCACTTAAATTTGACATCGTCAAAATTTGTCGTTTCGTCATAATAATTTACATTTAATCCTAAATCTCTGGGATTTAGACCACCCATGAAGAAGATCGTTTCATAATAAGAATTAAATAGATCTCGGTAAGACTTTACAAGATCAAGCTGTGATTTTAATAATTCTTGTTCTCCGTCAAGTAAATCAAGCATTGTTCGTTCACCAAGTTGCATTTCTTGCCTCAAACCCTCCAAATAGATCTTGTTTGATTCAATTTGTTTTTTATATGCTTTAATTTTTGAATATGAATGATCGTATGATGATATAGATGATGTAATATTAAATTCAATTTCCTCTTTAACTTGTCGCAATAATTGATTCAAGGCAAATAGCTGACTTTTTACTTCTCTGATTTTGGAAGAAGCTGCACCAGACTGATATAAGGGTATATCAATAATGGCAAAAGCAGAGAGAACCTCTCTTTTACTGTCAGTTCTGAAGTAACCCTCATTTATGTATGCGTCTGCTTCTAGTTTAACACTTGGAAGTTTTTTTCTTTTAAGAGTCTTAATTTTGTATTCAAGTGATTTAATTTGGTAAACTAAGTCATTAACTTTCGGATTTTTTTTAAGTCCTAAGGACCTTATATCGTCAACATTTTTTTTGAATTCAAGAACAGCTAGATCAATTTTGGGAGAAATTGGTTTAACACCAAATAAATAAAAATAATTAGCAGTTAAGGATTCTAAATTTTTTTCTGATTCTATTAAATCCGATTTGGCCAATGATAATCTTGCGTCAGCTATTGAAACATCTGTCAGAGTAACCTCTCCAATTTCAAATTGTTCTTTTGTTAATTCAAATCTATTTTTAAGGACTTCAACATTTTTTTTTTTTAACTTAAAATTAGACTGTTCGGTTGCAAATTCTGAATAAATTTTTATTGCATCGAAGAAAATTTCTTGTTCTTTATCTTGTAGAATATATCTTTCTGAAAAAATAGTATTTTTAGCAACCTGTATATTACTTAAGCTACTTCCTCCATCAAAAATATCCTGTGTTATGGTAATTCCTTTGTTAGTTTCAGATCTTATTCCATCAGATGTGATATTGAATCCGTGAGAGTTTGTATGCACCTTTCCTTTTTGATAATAACCTTTTATTTCTGGTCTAAATTCAGAATATGCTTGAGGCATTAATTCATCTTTTGACTTCAAAATATTTCTATAATACTTGATTTTTGGGTTTAACTCATAAAGTTTTTCAAGTGATTGTTTAAGATCGTCATTGACTATCTGATTAGATGAAGAGTATTGAGGAAATATAATCAAGAAAATTAAACAAAACTTTTTAAAGACTTTTTTCATATCCATTTTCCTGGATAATGAAATCTTTCAATTCGTATAAATTTGTATTGAAAAGTTTGGTAAATGAGATTAAAGAATCAATTTTCTGACCTCTAACAAATTCACCAATATAATCTTCTTCTTTTAGAACCGTGTAGATTTCACCATTATCTTTCAATTGTTTAATTAAAACTTTTGGAACTGATTTTACAGCACCCTCAATAAAAATCTTATCATAAGGAGAGTTTTTATTATTACCTAAAACTAGATTTGATTTATAGAAAACTGAAGTATTTAAACATCCCATATGTGATAAAACAGAATTAGCCCTTTCAACTAAACTTTTACAATTTTCAACACCAAATACATAACTTACTAAATTTGAAATTATCGCGACGGAATAACCTGTTAAGCAACCAATCACTAAAACTGAATCATCTTTAGAAAAACTACAGTGCTCAAACATTTTTGCTAAGACAAATGTTCTTATTAAATATCTATCTGGAGAAATCAAAATATCTGAGTCACTGTATACCATCTCTTTTTCAGAGTCTGGAACAAATAGTTCTTTCTTTGTATTATCAAATGATTCGATCAGATCTAGATTTTTAACACCATTGGGAAGGAGTTGATTATTTACCATATTAGCTCGTGCTTTATCAAAAAAATTACTATTCATTATATTGGGCTATTAATGTGTAAAACTTTAATATATAAGTATTAATATTTATTACAATATTTAAGAATTAAATGAGGTGCGGTGGCGGAGAGGCTACGCACCGGCCTGCAAAGCCGTGTACACCGGTTCGAATCCGGTCCGCACCTCCAAGTTTTTATAAATGTTTTACAATTAAAAAAATTTAACTATTATATCCATAATTCCGGCGTAGCTCAGTTGGTAGAGCAAGCGACTGTTAATCGCTGGGTCACAGGTTCGAGTCCTGTCGCCGGAGCCATTTTTTATGAAAATATTTATTAGTGGAATTGCTGGTTTTCTTGGAAGTCACTTGGCGGACGCGTTTATCAATGATGGTCATCATGTTGTTGGCTGCGATAGTTTAATTGGCGGTGAATTGGATAATGTTCCACCCGATGCTGAGTTTTATCAGTACGATTGTTGTTTTCGAAATTCAATGCTAAAAATTACCAAAGGATGTGACTTAGTATATCATACAGCAGCAACAGCATATGAGGGTTTATCTGTTTTCTCACCTCATCTAATTACGCAAAATATTGTTACTGGATCAGTGTCATTATTTAGTGCAGCAATTGAAAATAAAGTTAAAAGAATCATATTTTGCTCATCTATGGCTCGATATGGAACTAATGAAATACCGTTCAGAGAGGAGCTCATCCCTGCTCCCCAAGATCCATATGGTATAGCAAAGGTAGCAGCAGAAAATATCCTAAAAAATTTATGTGAAGTTCACGGTGTTGAATACGTCATTGCGGTACCACACAACATAATTGGACCGAGACAAAAATACGACGACCCATACCGCAATGTAGCTTCAATTATGATTAATTTAATGTTACAAAATAGACAACCTTATATATACGGAGACGGAGAACAAAAAAGATGTTTCTCATATATTGATGATGACCTATTTTGTCTTAAAGAAATGGCCACTAATAAGTCTGTAAAGAGTCAGATAATTAATATAGGGCCGGATGAAGAATTTATAACAATTAATACTTTGGCCAACAAAATTGCTAATCAACTCAAATTTAATCTGAACCCAAAATATATAAAGGGCAGACCTCAAGAGGTTTTGGAAGCAACTTGCAGTGCTGATAAGGTACGCAGACTCCTAAATTACAAAACAAAAACAACATTAGATAGTGGCTTAAAAAAGATGATTGATTTTATAAAAGAAAAAGGTGTTAAGAAGTTTAGATACCATCTTGATCTTGAAATTATAAATTCAAAAACACCGAAAACGTGGAAAGAAAAACTATTCTAAAATGACAAAAATAAGTTTTGTATGCCCAATATTTAACAAAAAAAAATATTTAAAAATTGTACTTTCTTCTATAAAAGAACAAGTAGGAAGTTTTGAAAAAGAATATATTTTTATTGATGATGGATCTACCGATGGGTCACTAGAATATTTAAAAAAAAAAACTCAAAAGTGGAAAGATACAACAATTTTAAGTCAGAAAAACAGTGGACCAGCCATTGCAACTCAACATGGAATTAGTAGAGCTAAAGGTGATTATATTAAATTAGTTGGTGGCGACGATATTATGGCTCCATATTGTTGTGAAATTTTATTAAAAACAATTTTAAAAAAAAAATCTGTAGCAGCTTTTAGCTCATACAAATTATTGCCAAGTTTTAATAATATTTCGTTTGAAAAAAATACAATCGAAAACTTTAGATTTTTGGAAAACCCCCTTAAAGCTACAATTACTTCAAGTTTTTCAGGTACAACCCCTAATCTCTATTGTAATAAAACAATTCAAAAATCCGGTGGATGTAATAAAAAACTTTTTATAGAGGATTTTTCTTTGGTTTTAAATTTAGCTCGTTTTGGGAATTTTTGTTTTATTGATAACATAACATCATATGGACCAAAAGATGACGAAAACAGGATTATGATTGGGAAAAAAACTCAACTTATACACGACTATAACGCTGCATTATATTACTTTATAAAAAAAAATGAGTTAAAAGAATCAATATTAAAAATTGCATGTAAGAAATCAATAGGAAGATCCGAAAAATGGTATAGAAGAGAAAAAAAAAAAACTAAATTTAATAGGATGAACTTTCTGCGAATTTGTTTATTTTTAGGGAGTAAGAATTATTTAAATATAATTAAGGAATCGTGTATTTTTATCTATAAACATTCAACTAAAGATGCAATAAGATATAAAATAGACGCTTATTCTCCCTGATTAAAAAGAAGCCCTTTTTTTCTAGCAATAAAGATCATTTTTAAAAAAAATAAGATACTTAAAATTAAATAAAATAGATTGAGAAAAATAATTATAAAAACATTATGTAGAACAATCTTATTTTCGATCAAAATCAATCTCATAGTCTCAAAAATATGTACTGTTGGTAAAAAAAGAGCTATATCTTGTACTATATTAGGTAAGGAACCTAATGGATAATATACACATGAAAACGGAAGAATAATAAAGATAATCGCCCACGCTAATTCTTCAAAGGCTTGCCCATATCTTAACACTAAGCCAGAGACAATAAAACCAATGGACCATCCGAAAATTATTAGATTTAAAAAGAGAAATATTAAATACAAACCTAGTTCAAATAGATGAAAATCGAAAAAATAGTTTGCGAAAAATACAGCGGGAGTAATTCCAATTAAAGTTCTTAAGAAACTTATAAGTATCAATCCATAAACCATCTCAATATCTCTTAATGGTGTGATAAATAAATTTGGTAAATTTCTTGACCATAACTCCTCAAAAAAAGACATGGTCAAACCAAGTTGTCCTCTGAATAAAACGTCCCATAAAACAACTGCAGAAAGAATTATGTTTAGGGTACTCCAAATACCAAAGCTTCCATTAGACATAAAAAAATTAGTAAAGAATCCCCAAAAAAGAATTTGAACAGTTGGCCAATAAAAAATACTCAACAACCTGGGAAAAGATCCAAAAGATATGTTCTTATATCTTATTAATAGAGCTAAAATTCTATTTATCATCTTTCAGAAAAATATCTTTAAGTGAGAAGGATTTATTTTGTTTAAATAGCTCATTTTTTTTACCATCAAATTTTATTTTCCCTTTTTCTAATAAAATAATATGTGAACACAGTTTTTCAATTTCTTCTAAATTATGAGATGTAATAAGGATTGTTGAATTATTTTTTTTCTGAAAACTTTTTATATATTTTCTAATAAATTCTGATGTTGATACATCTAACGATGCTGTTGGTTCGTCTAACAGAAGTAATTTTGGATCATTTAATAAAGCTTTACATAAATTTACTCTAGTTTTTTGACCGGAAGATAATGTTCCATAAATATTGTCAAGTAAATCTGTTATAAATAAATCTTCTGATAATTTTAAAATTTTTTTTTTGGTATCTATTACATCATAAAGCCTCGCATAAAAAATCAAGTTTTGCATAACTGTAATCTTTTTAGGAAGATCAATATATGGACTCTGAAAATTTATATTTTTTAATATTTCATATTTGTGGAACTTAAGGGATTTATCAAAAATGAAAATTTCTCCTTCTGAAGGAGTTATAAGTCCCATTAACATTGCTAGAAAAGTTGTTTTTCCTGCTCCATTTTTTCCTAAAACTCCAAAGATTCCGCCGTATGGTAAATTTATTGAAACATTACTAACCACAGTTTTATTATCATATATCTTTGATAAGTTTTTTGTTTTAATTGATGTTTTTGGCACCTAATCGTACTGAAATGCTGTGAGATTATTATGTTTCATCATTGGAATTAAAATTAGATTTTTATGCATTAATATCTCAAGGTCGGCAGCCCCTTTATTAACTTTAAAAGAGTTCGTAACTATACCTTTTTCATTGATTGAAAAAAGCTTTCCGTTAATCCAATCAGTTGATAAATACCCATTATCTTTATTAAAGACGATGCCGTCCAAATTTCCAATTGGACGAGTACTGAAAAATTTTTGAATCTCTCTTGTTTTTAAATTAACTTTTATTAATTTTCCTTTTATTTCTGTATCAAAACCACTCTTAATTTTTCCCCAACAAGCAATTACTAAATAATTGCCCTCAATTAACAATCCATTAGGTGAATCTAAAAGTTTGCTTTGTTTCCAGATTGTAATATTTTCATTTTTTAATTGGTAAATTCTATTTTTAAACATGTCAGACGCATAAATACGACCTTTTTTGTCTGCGACTAAATCATTTAAAAAACCTGCGCTATTAACTGAGAAAAATTGTTTTTTTTTATTTAAAGTATTGATCTTCCAAATTTTATTTATATCTGCAACAAATAAATGGTCATTAAAGATTGCCATACCTTTTGGTGCGTCTAAACCTTTTATCCATTTCTTTTCTAAAATCTGACCATCCACACTGATTTTACTGATATACCCATTTTTGTCTAATTTTAATGGATCACCATTAATGTTTGAAATATATATAGCGCTATTTTTTTTATCAAAAACAGCTGACTCTGGCTCATTTAATCCGTCAACAACCCATTTTACCTCGAAAGAACATATTGGAGAGGAGATAAAAAAAATAAAAATGAAAGTTTTAATAAAAATATTTAGCATTTTTTTGTGAAATTCTTAAACTAAACCATTGTTAACTTTTTGTATATGATTTAACAAAAAAAAGTTTAAGATCATTTAAAAAATGAAATTTAATTTTAAAAGAAATTTTTCAGAATGTATTGGAAACACTCCAATAATAAAACTAAAAGTCGCATCAGAACTTTCTGGTTGCGAAATATTTGGTAAATGTGAATTTCTTAATCCAGGTGGATCAGTTAAAGACAGACCTGCATTGCAAATAATAAAAGATGCAATTAAAAAAAAACAAATCGAAAAAGGAGGTACAATTGTCGAAGGAACTGCAGGAAACACGGGGATAGGTCTATGTTTAGTTGGAAATTCAATTGGGTTGAATTCAATCATAGTGATGCCTAGAACCCAAAGTAATGAAAAAAAAAAAATGTTAAAATTGTGTGGAGCAGAATTAAAACTTGTTGATGCACTCCCATATAAGAATCCTGGAAATTACATTCGTTACTCAGAAACCTTAGCAAAGTCAATTGTTAATGAGCATGGTGTTTTATGGGCAAATCAATTTGATAATTTATCTAATAAAAAATCACATTATTTAACAACCGGCCCTGAAATATATACACAACTTTCCCAAAAGGTTGACGCTTTTATATGTTCAATAGGCACAGGAGGAACTATTTCTGGTGTTTCTGATTTTTTAAAAGAAAAAAATAAAAGTATTGTTATTGGTTTAGCAGATCCCATGGGTTCAGCTATGCACAATTTTTATAAAAATGGGAAACTTAAATCGACTGGTTCTTCCATAACTGAAGGAATTGGGCAAGGAAGAATAACCAGGAATTTAGAAAATGCTGTTATTGACGAATCATTTCAAATAACAGATACAGAAGCTTTAAATATTGTATATGAAATGGTGAGAAAAGAAGGGCTAATTTTAGGAGGATCATCAGGAATAAATATTATGGGAGCTGTGAAGTTAGGAAAATTAATTGGTCCCAACAAAAAAATTGTAACCATCTTGTGTGATTATGGCACAAAATACGAAAGTAAAATTTTTAATAAAAAATTTCTTAAAGACAAAGAACTTCCAATTCCAGGGTGGCTTTGATAAATTTAATTTCAAAATTTGTGATTAACTGTGAGGAGCTTTTTACTTTAAAAAACTCTTGTAACATTAGAATTATTGATTGTAGATGGTATTTAAATAAACCCAATAGAGGAAGATTAGAGTATACAAACTCTCATATTGAGAATGCAATCTATTTCGATATTGAGAAATTGTCGGATAATTCCATTAAATTACCCCATATGTTTCCATCAACTGAACAAATCCAAAATTTTATTATAATAAATGGAATTAATATTAATCACGAAATAATAATATATGATCAAGTGGGTTTTTTTTGTTCAGGAAGAGTTTGGTTTATTTTTAAAGTTTTTGGATTTAAAAAGATAAGAATACTAAATGGTGGTTTTTCAGAGTGGACTAAAAATAATCTTCCAATAACAAATAAAATAAAAAAAACAGAAAAATCTAATTTTAGATGTAATTCATTTGAATCTAAGAGGATAGTGAATAAAAAAGAATTAGAAAAAATTATTGTTAAAAATGATTGTAATACAAAGGTAATTGACGCAAGACCTCAAAACAGATTTTTGGGAATTGAAAAAGAACCGCGACCTAATTTAAAAAAAGGTAGAATTAAGAATAGTATTAATATTCCGTTTGAGGTAATAACAGACAATATGCTTATAAAGAATTTTGATGAGTTAGAGCATTTAATTTTCAATCAAAACAAAATAAAAAAAAAAAATACCATAGTATGCTATTGCGGATCTGGAGTTACAGCTTGCAATATTATATTTGTTCTTACATTATTAGGTATTAAAGAAGTTAAACTGTATGATGGATCATGGGCAGAATGGGGAAAAATAAAATAAATTCTGAATTAATTGAACTAGGAAGTGATCCTAATTTACATCATGGATCTTTAAGTGATCCCATATATAGAACCTCGACAATAATTTTTAAAGACTATAATAGCTTTTTAGAAGCTAAAAAAAATAGATTTAAGAAACCTTATTATGGAAGATTTGGAAACTATTCAGTTAAAAGATTTGAAAAATTAATTTGCCAATTATACAAAAGTCAAGATGCAATTGTTACAAGTTCTGGATTGTCAGCAATAACGATAAGTTTATTATCATTTTTGTCAAAAGGAGATGAAGTATTAATTACTGAAAATTGTTATGAACCGGTTTATAATTTCTGTATAAAAGAGTTAAAAAAATTTGGAATAAAAACTTATTTCTACAAAAATAATAACTCTTCTTCTTTTAATAAACTAATTAGCAACAAAACAAAATTAATTTACATCGAATCGCCTGGGTCTCTCAATTATGAAGTGGAAGATATCGAGGAAATTGTAAAGATTGCAAAAAAAAATAAAATTATAACTGTTATGGATAATACTTGGGCTACATTCATAGGTCTCAACCCTTTAAAATGGGGAATAGATGTGGCTATTGAATCTTGTACAAAATATTTTTCAGGTCATTCTGATAATTTTTGTGGCGTAATAGCATGCGGGAATGAGCATTTCAAAAAAATTAAGCAAACAGCGGTTAGAATGGGAGATTTTGTTTCTGCGGAGGCATGTTTCAACGCAATAAAAGGTATGAGAACTCTGAGTACAAGACTAGAAAAACATCAAGAAAATTCCTTAAAAGTTTTTGAGTATTTAGAGACAAAAAAGGTTGTTAAAGAAATTTATTTCTTACCCGATAAAAAAAATATTTACCACAAACTTTGGAAAAAATACTTTAATCTTAGCAATGGACTTATTACTTTTTCAGTTGCAAAAATAAATAAAATTGAATCGTTCATTGATCATTTAAATTTTTTTAAAATTGGATTTAGTTGGGGAGGATACGAAAGTTTGATTTTACCATTAAATGTAACAAAGCCCTCTTTAAAAAATTATAAAAAGTCTGTATATTGGTTTAGAATTCATATTGGTTTAGAATCAGCAGATGATTTGATTAAAGATCTTGAGCGAGGATTTAAAAACTATGAAAAAAAATAAATTTTTGATTTTTAAACCCACTAAGTCTGCCATGCAGTCGGGATATAATAACTCACGCAAATGGTGTCTCTCAAACATTGAAATTAATGAATCATTTATAAGTAGTAAGTTTTGTTGGAACGGATCTTCAAACCCTGAAAAACAAATTAAGTTATTTTTTGATGATTTAGAATCAGCTATCAACTTTGCAAAAAAAAATAAATATGATTATGAAGTACAAATGCCGAATAAAAGGTCGTTGATAAAAAAATCTTATGCTGAAAATTTTTTGAAGAAAGGCTAAAAATGGGTAAAGAAAGATTTTGTCCAGATTGGTTATTTAAAATTATTATTTCTCAAACTGTTTATGATTATATAGTAAGAGATGTAGCTTTATTTATTAGTGCAAGAAAATTTATATCTTTTTTTTCAAAATATTACGATGAACTTACCCCAGATGATATAGAGGCAACATCGGTAGCATTCATTGAATTTTTAGGCGAAGTAAAGTCCAAAGATCCTTTTCTTCTTTTAAATCATTATACTTACAGTATAATAATGAATGTTAAGCCAAATGAAAAAGGTATTTTTAAAAAAGATCCATACGATAATGATTCTGAAAAAAAATACTCTCCGCATGATGCAGTAAAAGATTTTAAAGTATTTTCGTATTCATGCAGATCTGGGCTAACAAAAAAAGCTCCTTGCGGTTGGGATATTAAAAATGAAAAAGATTTAGGTTTAATTACTGATGCAATACATAAACAATTTTCTATAGACGATATGATAGATAGTGTAACATAAATTATGAGGGTTTTACTATATTCTTTAATCTTAACAACATTGTTATTTTTTAACAAAATTGACGCAAACACTGATTTAGTTAGAGAGGCTGTTGAGAATCCTCACAGAAAGGAAGAAAACAGAAAAAGGGACGTATATAGAAACCCTTATGAAACACTAAATTTCTTTGGATTGGATAGATCAAAAAAAGTTTTAGAGATAATTCCAGGTAGAGGTTGGTATACAGAGATAATTAGCACCTACATGAAAGGAACAAATAACTTCCATGTTGCAGTTTATAAAGAACCAAGTTACGCGATTGAGATCATCACAAAAATCCAGAATGAATTCTTTGAATATTTTCAAAAGAATAAAAATAAATTTGGAGAAATTAAAAAAATTTTTATCGATAAAGATTTTAAAATTAAAAGTAATGAAAATTATTTTGATTTAATTTTGACATTTAGAAATACACATAACTTTTTAGATCAAAAAAAATCAGAAAATATTTATCAATCATTTCATAGATCACTAAAAAAAAATGGAATACTTGGAGTTGTCCAACATAGAGCTGATGAATCTGCAACATCTAATTTTAAAAAAGGTTATGTAAAAGAATCATTTTTGATAAGACATATTGAAGAACAGGGATTTAAGTTATTAGAAAAAAATGAACTTAATTCTAACCCTAAAGATCTCAAAAATTACAACAAAGGTGTATGGACTCTCCCTCCAAGGTATGCAGAAGGTGATAAAAATAAATCTATTTACGAAGACATAGGTGAAAGTGATCGCATGACTCTAAAATTCATTAAAAAATAAATGATTCATTTTATAGTTGCGACAAACTCAGAAGCAAGACCACTAATTGATCTATTCAAGCTAAAAAAAATCAAAGATTTAAAACACATTTTTATTTACGCAAATCAGAACATCAGCTTAACCATTTCAGGTATCGGTAAAGTAAATGCTGCCATCGGAGTAACTGATACATATTACTATTATAATAAAAAAAATAATAATATATGGATAAATATTGGATTAGCAGGGCACAAATATTTAAAGGTTGGAGATATTTGTTCAATAAATAAAATTACTGACAATGAAACCAAAAAGATTTTTTTTCCTTTTATAAATAAATTAGAAATGCAAAATCAAGAATGTTTATCTGTAGGAATTCAAAAGAAAAGTTACAGCTCAAAAGTTTATGACATGGAATCATTTGGTTTTTATCAATCAGCATGTAAATACTCTTCAAAAGAACTTTTACAGATTGTCAAAATTGTCTCTGACAATCAGTTTGAATCTATTGATTTTAAAAATAAAGAAGTTGTATACAATATTATTTCTAATCAAAAAAAGTTAATAAATGAACTTTGCTCATATATGTTAAATTTAAAAAAGGAATTTTATCCGACTAGTAAAGAAATTGTTGAAAATGAATTAAATAATTTGTTTGCAAAAATAAAGTTTACATTTACAGAACGCGAACAAATGAAAGCACTCCTTAATTTATATTTTACAAAGTATTGTTCTCTTCATAATAATGTGATTAATTTCAGCGAAAATGCAGAATACAATATAAAAAAACTTAAAGAATTTCTGAAGGTATGAAAATTGATACAATATATATTGAAAATGCTGCAAAATCGCATCCCAATACGTATAACATTATCAAAAGAATTAAATATAAAAATATTATATATTGTAATTCCTACTCTGAAGTTTTTAATGCAAATAACCAAAATTTTAGGATTCAAAAAAAAACACCTTCGTTAATATTAGCATATAAAAAAAAAAACTTTATACTTAAAGCACCTAAAAAGTTTACTATTGGATTTAAAAATAATTATTATTTTTCTCATCTCCTTAATTGTCCTTATGATTGTAAATACTGTTTTCTTCAGGGAATGTTTAACTCGGCCAATTATGTTTTATTTGTAAATTACGAAGATTTCTATTCTAAAATAAAAAAAATAGCTGAAAACAATAAAGAATATTCATGTTTTTTTTCAGGTTACGACTCCGACAGTTTGGCACTTGAAAATGTTACAAACTTTCTTAAAGAATTCATAAAGTATTTTGAAGGAATAAAAAAAGGTGTATTAGAAATACGTTCAAAAAGTATAAATATTAAAGTCTTTGAAAAAATTAAACCAGTGGCAAATGTAATACCTGCTTTTAGTCTTAATCCTGAATATGTGGTAAAAGAATTTGAAGATAAAACACCAAGTCTTACAAAAAGATTAAAAGCAATAATCAAACTACAAAATTTAGGCTGGTCAATTGGCTTAAGATTCGATCCATTAATTTACTGTGAACAAATAGGAGGCTATGAAGAATTCTTTAAAAATGTTTTTGAATTAATTGACAAAAATAAAATTCACTCGGTTACTCTAGGCAAGTTTAGGATGCCCGATCGGTATTTAAAAAAAATTTCAAAAGTAAGACCTGAAAATTATTTAATACAATTTGAGAATGTAAAAAGAATGTTTCCAAAGTTAGATCATAAAAATGATGAATTTCAACAAACTTTTCATGTAAGATTATTAACTAAATTCATAGAGAAAGAAAAGATATTTGCAAATTAAAATTTTCTGTCTTTAATAGCAAATTTCCTACAATTAAAAATCAATGAATTCGTTTTTTGACTGTCTTCACGTTTAAAATTAAGTACCAACTCACCTGAATATCTTCCTAGAATTCCTGAGACAGATCCATTTGACTCTGGATAAAGCTCGATGTTTTTAGAAAACCATGAAATATTAGATTTTGTTACTAAAATATTATCAGCCTCAAAAGATAAACCACCTAAATCAACTCTTTTATTGTCGGTGTTCAATAATAAAAAAATATCTTTTACATCTACTTCATTTGTTAGTGCGTTATTATTAGTACATACTAAATTGAGCTCAAGTGAAAAAACTAGTTTTGGAATCAAGAAAAGAAATAATAAGTACATAAAGTGATAATTTCAAAAAAAAAAAAATTGTCAATTTTAATTTTAAACCAATTAATTTTTTATAATCTGTAATTATAATTTTTGTATTTAGATAAATAAGAACTTTTTGTTATATTAACTATATTCAAATTGTTTAAAAAAAAAAGTAAAATTAAGTGTGGAAAAAAAAATTATATATTAAAAATAATCTTTTACCATTTGCAATAAATCGATCAAAAATTGATTTATTTTTCGATTGTAACAGATGTTTTTACTTAGACCAAAAACATGGCATAAAAAGACCTCATGGTACACCTTTGGTTATCAATAACTTTGTTGTAAGTCATTTCAAAAATACTTTGAATAAATATCGCAGTCTAGAAAAAGTTATACCAGAAACAAAAATCATAAATAAGAAATTAGTTCCTATTAGCAACGAATCACTAGATAACTGGACACATCCATTTAAAGGAATAAGTTATATTGATAAAAAGACAAACTTAAAAATTAAAGCTAATCTTGACGATATTTGGCTATGTAAAGAAACTGGAAACAATTATCCAGTTATTATTAAAAGTACATCACGTAAAAAAAATATTAGTTCAGAAAATATTTGGCCAGGTTACTGGAAACAACTCTCTTTATATTCTTTTCTTTTAAAAAAAAATTCAGTGAAAGTAGGTTCAGCAGGTATACTTGTTTATTTAAATGCTTCTAAGGATATTCCAAACTCATCAGAAATAATTGATTTTCAATTATTGATTTTCGAGAGGGAGCTTGACCAAACATGGATCGAACCAACTCTTGATAGAATATATCAAACTTTAAATTATGATAAGGTTCCAGTCAGTGAAAATAGTTGTAAATATTGTAGATATCAAATAAGTATTCAAAATATATTAGATGGAAAATTTTAAAATCATTAGAAAACTTGAGTCGACAAATTCTCGGTTATCAAAAGAAGAAATAATCCTTAAAGAAATGAAAAATAACAACCAGATATTTTTTAATGGAATGAGCCTAGCTTACAATAAACTTTTAACTTTCGGTGTTAAAAAAGTTCCCAAATCTGAATCAGACGGAGATGGTTTAGCATGGGAAGAATTTAGTCAATTAGCTGACAAATTATTATCTAGAAAATTAACTGGTCATGCAGCAAGAGATGAAATTTTTGAAAAAATGGAGAAATCACACGAAGATGAGTGGAATTTTTTTTATAAAAGGATTTTACAAAAAGACATGAGATGTGGGCTCTCAGAGAGAACTATAAACAATGTAGCAAAAAAAAATGGTTTTGATGAATATATAATTCCAGTTTTTGCGTGTCAATTAGCACAAGATTCAGAATTACATCAGAAAAAACTTACTGGAGAAAAGATTCTTGAAGTAAAGTTAGATGGCGTGCGAGTAATTACAGTTTTATATCCAAACGGAAAAGTCGACATGTTCAGTCGGAATGGAAAAGAATTAACAAATTTTAATAACTTACAAGAAGAATTAAGAGAAAAAATTAGTATTAACCGCTTAGAAGAAGCAATAGTAGTTGACGGAGAAGTTGTAAGCAAAAATTTTCAGGAGCTAATGAAACAGATTCATAGAAAAGAAGTTATTCAAAATCCAGACGCTACACTATTTTTATTTGATTTTCTTCCATTTGAAAAATTCAAAGTTGGTGTTTACAAAAAATCCTATAAGTTAAGAACTTTAAATTTAAAAAATTGGTATGATAGTTTTATTAAGAATTCAGATAAAATTAAATTGATTAAAAAAAAAATTATTAATCTTGATTGTCCTGAGGGCCTGTCTGCTTTTAGAAGTTTTAACAATGAATCTATAGTTCAAGGTTACGAAGGTATTATGATAAAAGATCCAGAATCATTTTATGAATGCAAAAGATCTACAACCTGGTTAAAATTAAAACCGGTCATAGAAATATCTCTTAAAGTAAAAGATTTTGAAGAAGGAACTGGAAGAAATGCAGGTAAATTAGGAGCAATCATAGCTGAAGGCGTTGACAATGATAAGTTTTTTAGATTGAATATAGGTTCTGGATTTTCAGACGAACAAAGAGAATCTTTTTGGAAAAATAGAAATAAATTAATTGGTCAAATTGTAGAAATTAAGGCAGATTCTATTAGTAAAAGTCAGGATGGTGAACACTGGAGTTTAAGGTTTCCAAGATTCAAATGTTTTAGAGGGTTCGATGTTGAGGAAAAGTTGTAGTTTGTTAGATAATTATTAGATGTATAAGATGAACGGAACTAAAATTTTAATATTTTCTTTAATTTTATTGATTGTTTCATGTGAAAATACAAGTGATAAAAAGGTATTTGGTCAAATTATTGGCGCAGCAGTAGGAGGTTATCTTGGTTCTAAGGTCGGTTCTGGAGCTACAAAAGATATTTCTGTTATTTTAGGTGGTGCAGCTGGATATATCTTAGGTGGTAAAATTGTAGAGGTTTTAAGTAAAAAAGAAAGAGTAGAATTTAATAACGTGATTGAAAATTCTCTTAACTTTACTCCCGATAATGCAAGTGAACAATGGCAAAGTAATGAGAATCAGAACATTACTGGTGAAGTAATCCCACTTAATAATTATAAAATGAAAAATAGAGATTGTAGAGATTTTAAAAAGATTATTAAAAAAAATAATGAAATATTTGAAGAGAATTCTTCAGCATGTAGAGATAAAAACGGAAACTGGGAAATCATTTAATTCTAAATATTTTAATAAAAATTGGTAGTAAAATAAGACTAGTTATCAATGTATTTGATAATGAAATAAATAATAAAAGACCCATTGAAGATGTTCCATTATGTGAAGAGAAAAATAATGTGCTAAATGAAAAAATTGTTGTTAAGCCACTAAATAAAATTGCTATCGGCGTGTTAGAAGAAAATAATTTTTTAAAATCTCCTAGTTCATCAAATCGCTTTATAAAATATATTGGATAACTTACACCTAAGCTAAAAAGCAACGGTATCGCAATCATATTAGCAAAATTAAAGTTTAATTTTAAAACTATCATAAAAAAAATTGTTAATATGAATGCACAAACCAACGAACTTATACAAACTAAAACATAATTAACCTTTTTGAAAATAAAAAATAAAAATATAATTAAGAAAAATAGTGAAATTATTAAAGCTTGTTTAAACGAATCAACAACTATTTTTCCTGCATTAAATTGGACTACAGGCATACCTGTAGCACCTGGAAAAAAAGTCTCTATAGTACTTACAAATTCTTTTAAATCCTCAGGTTTCGATAAGTCTCGACTTGGAAAAATTTCAACACGATATAAATTATTATCAGATATATATCTGTTTCTAAAATTCTCGGGTATTTGACTAGATAAATTATCTGGAATAGAACCCAGATTTAAAATATTTGATATGAGATCATCAAATTTCCCAAAAAAGATTTCTTCAATTTCAAGGTTTGAGATTTTATTACTTTGAAATATTAAAATATTATCTTTTAAGAGTTTTGCATTCAGAGACACTTGACCAAATTCTCCATGAATATATTTGTCAAGAAGTAAACTAAACCTTGCTTTTTGGTTCCCCCCTTCTGAAGGACTCTCAAATTTTTTATTAGAAAGTAAGAATTTAAGATAATCCAAATCTCCTGATTCGTACTTTTCAAAAATTTTTTCATAAGAAAAATAACCACTCACAATATCATTCTGAAAAATTGGATGGTCGTGTTTGAAACTCTTTAATTCTTTTTCTGTAAAAATTACAGAGGCAATATAATCCGATGTCGGATTGTTATCAATTAACTCTTTAGCAAGTTTCACAGATTGCAGCTCTTGATCTTTTAAGTTTAAAGCATCTGAATCAAAAGTTATCTTACTTAAATTGAAAGACGAATAAATAACAATGATAAAAAAAATTATTAATATTTTATTTTTATTATTAATTAAAAAACTTTCATAAAGATTCGAATTCAACTCTATGAAACCATTTTTTTTTTTTTTTAAAAAAAGTCCAAGTAAACACGGTAAAAAAAATGTGTTTAAGATTAGTCCAACAAACAAACCGATTGCTGAAATGATACCAAGTTCAGACAAACCAACATAATCAGTTGGAATGAACGACAAAAAACCTACTATAGAAGGAATTGAGGCAATAAATAATATTTTCCCAATTGACTCAATTATTTTTGTTTTTTCTTTAACAATCTCATTTGTTAAAAAATTCTTCTCTTTAATTCTTGAGCAAATTTGAATCCCATAATCAACAGAAAGACCTATAAAAAGTACAGCAAATGCTACAGAGATTAGATTTAATGAACCAATTACTAATGTTGTGATTCCAAGAGTAATAACTAAACCCAAAATAATAGTTAAAACCATCGAAAACAATAAATACAGGTCTTTAAATGCTATCCAAAGTAAGATTGCTACCAATACAAAACTTAGCAAACCAGAAAATGAGGCTCCAGAAGAAACTGATGCAACTTCTTCATAGTCAATTAACAACCCTCCAGTGTAATCTACTTTTATACTAGGGCTTTGTTCGGACTTAAAATTATTAAGAAATTCATAAATAACTTTAAATGAATTTTTTTCGAGAAATTCTTCAGATAATCCAAAAAGAATAAAAAACTCATTTTTTTGAGAGGATAAAATATTTGACCACTCAACTTTTTTTTTTAATAAAAGAGATTCATTAAAAATTTTGAATATATTGGCGAAACCATCTTTATCTTCTTTTGAATCTGATTTTAATGATAATTCTAAAATATTATTTAAACCTTCCAACTTATTCTCATGATTGTTTATTTGTGATAAAAAAGGCTGTGATTCATATATTTTTTGTATCAAATTATCTTTTTCAAAATCATTCAGAAAAAGAAAAAAATTTTTTTTCAGATTTTTATCTAGATTTGGTGAAAAAATGAAAGACACACCATCTAATGCATTCAACTTTTTCACAAACTTTTCACTTGCAAATTTTACTTCATCATAATTTTCACCCTTAATTCTTATTAAAAGATTATTTTTAAGAACTTTAAAGGAATCTTTAAGTTTTTTTTGATTTTTTTTAAAATCTAAATTTTCGTTTATAAGTGAATCAGTTGATGTATTTATTTTAAGATTAGAGATAACTGTTAAAGAAATTAAAGAAATAAAAACGAATAAGTAACAAGTTTTTTTTGGATTTGATAAAACTATGTTTAATAATTTATTCATTGTAAATTATTAATTATACTATTAATTAATGAAAATAAGATAACATATTTTTTAATGGATTTTATACTTAATAAAATAGTTCAGAAAGTTTCAGAAAGAAAGTTCAATAGAACTCAATATAAAGTTAAGAGATTAAAAACAATTTCTGGAGTAATTCATGCTGTCATTGCAGAAATAAATGACGAAAATTCAGAAATCTTAGTTGCATTATCAGTTTTAGAAGATAAAAATAAGTTTAAGGTTTTATAATTTAACAGGATTAATTATGTCATATTTGAAAAACTCAATAATTCTCTTTGTTATTCTTTTGCTCTCAACACCTACTGATGGTCATGGTCCTTCTAGGCAAAAGGTTTCAGAATCCATCGAGATTAATGCTTCTTCAGATGAAGTATGGAAAATTGTCAGTGATTTTAATAACTTTAATTGGAACAAAAGTGTAGAAAAAATAAGTGCAAGCTCAAATGATGTTGGTGCAGAGAGAACCATTTTTTTCAAATCAGGTGTAAGTATTAAACAAAAGCTTGAAAAAATAGATGAAAGCAAAATGATGATTAACTGGAGAATAATAGAAACTGACAATAAAGTTTTACCCGTAAACAGTTACTCTGCAAAAATTTTTGTTAAACCAAGCGATAATAAAACTAAAGTCATCTATAAAAGCGGATTTTATAGGGGGTTCATGGGCAATGATCCGCCAGCAGAGCTTAATGACGAGAATTCAAAGAAAAAAGTAAAAATTTTTATTGTTGAAAATCTTAATGGACTCAAAAAAATTATTGAAAAAAATTAAATTTATTCTTTGTTCATTAATTGTTATTTGTTTCAGTCCTCTGATCCCAAGAGAACTAGCGTTTATTACAAATCAAGAAAGTAATATGCTAGATGTAATTGATTTAACAATTCAAGAAAAAATTAAAGAGATTGAGTTAGGGAAGAAACCTGCCGCGATATTTATTGATTCAGACTCAAGAAAAATTTTTGTTTCAAATCCTGATAGTAATAATATTTCAGTTATAGATCTATATGATGACTCACATTTCTTTGTTGAAGCAGGAAACAGTCCACTTGGAATTTCATTTGATAGTTCTAAAAATAATATTTTTGTGTCTAATTGGTATGATGGTGTTATTTCAGTTATAGATTTAGTAACAAAGAAAAAAAAATATGAAATAAAGGTAGGTCAATCACCAGCTGGCATTTATTTTGATAAAAAAAATCAAAAACTTTATGTTGCAAATAGGGAAAGTAATAATATTTCTGTGATTAACACAGAAAATTTTGAGGTTTTAAAATATTTAAATGTTGAGGATTCACCATTTGGAGTTTATTCAGAAGATTATTTAGACTATATTGTCGTCACAAACGTTCAATCCAGTTCTGTATCGATCATTGAAAAAAAGAGTTTTAACCTACTAAAAAATATAAAAGTCGGAAAGTGGCCATATTCTGTAGTTCACAATAAAAAAAATAACTATTTATACATCACAAACCAAAGAGATGACAGTATCTCGATTATTAACATGGACAAAAAAGAAAATGTCAAAACATTAGTTGATGTTTGCGAATATCCTGAGGGAATTGATATAAGTTACACTCAAAATTTAATTGTTGTTGCGTGTTGGTTTGAAGACAATATTATTCTAATAAATTTAAACGATTTTAGTGTAAAAAAAAAAATAGAAACTTCAGGAGGACCAAGAGCATTTGGAAAATTTATAGTTGAAAAGTAATGAATAAATTTGAACAAAAAAAATTACAAAATATGTCTAACGCAATTAGAGGTCTCTCTATTGACGCTGTGGAGAAAGCTAATTCTGGTCATCCTGGAATGCCCCTTGGAATGTCAGATGTAGCAACAGTTTTATTTTCAAAATATCTTAAATTCGATCCATACAAACCTGAATGGTTAAACAGAGATAGATTCGTGTTATCAGCTGGGCATGGGTCGATGCTACTTTATGCTCTTTCATATTTAGTTGGATATAAAGATTGTAGTCTTAATCAATTAAAAAATTTTAGACAACTTGGCAGCAAAACTGCAGGTCATCCTGAGTACGGATTGTTAAAAAGTATTGAAACTACAACTGGTCCACTTGGACAAGGATTGGCTAACGGCGTTGGTATGGCTCTAGCAGAAAAAATTCTAAATAAAAAATATGGTAAATTAGTTGATCATAAAACTTGGGTTGTTGTCGGTGATGGTTGCTTGATGGAGGGAATTTCACAAGAAGCAATTTCATTTGCAGGACACCAAAAGTTAAATAAATTAATAGTTCTATTTGATGACAATAAAATTTCTATTGATGGTTCCACTGATATAACTTGTTCAGACGATCAAGAAAAAAGATTCAGAGCCAGTAATTGGAATACGATGAAGATAGACGGACACAATTTTAAAGAAATAAATAATGCAATTAAACAAGCAACGAAATCTTCCAAACCAACTCTTATTTGCTGCAAAACAATTATTGGCTATGGCTCTCCAAATAAATCTGGGAAAGAAAGTTCGCATGGAGCTCCACTTGGAAGTATTGAAGCAAAACTTACAAAAGAAAATCTTAATTTAATAAAAAAAAGTTTTGTAGTTCCAGATAAAATTCTTAATAATTGGAGGAGCTTAAAAACAAAAGGTAAAAAAAATAGAAAGAATTGGGAAATTCGATTAAAAAATTCACAACATCGAAAAGATCTTCTTAAACAAATGAAAAAAATAAAATTTGAAAGATCCAAAGATGCTCTATTATTTTTAGAAAATATATCAAAAAAAATCAAAAATGAAGCAACTAGAAAATCATCTCAAAACACGTTAGAATTTTTCAATAGGAAGATTGAAAATCTTATTGGTGGTTCTGCTGATCTAACGGGTTCAAATCTCACAAAAATTTCGTCATCAAATTTGCATGGAAAGAATATTAATTATATCCATTACGGCGTCAGAGAACACTTGATGTCCGGAGCAATGAATGGTTTAGCTGTTCATGGAGGATTTATTCCATATGGAGGAACATTTTTAGTTTTCTCAGACTACTGTAAAAATTCAATTCGTCTTTCAGCTATGATGAAACAACAAATTATATATGTTTTTACACATGATTCAATTGGTCTTGGCGAAGATGGGCCAACACATCAGCCTATTGAACACTTACCAGGATTGAGGGCAATCCCCAATCTTAATGTCTTTAGACCATGTGATGCAATTGAGACATTTGAAGCATGGGAAATAGCTCTTAACTCTAAAAGTACCCCGACAGTGCTTGCTTTATCGAGGCAAAATCTTCCTTTGCTAAGGAAAAATTTTAAAAGTAATTTGTCTATGAAAGGAGGATACATCCTAGACGAACAAAAAAATAACAAAATTTCGTTAATTGCAACTGGTTCTGAAGTTTCTTTGGGATATGATATTCAAAACTTATTACTCAAGAAAAAAATTAAGTCAAATTTAGTTTCTATTCCGTGTTTAGATTTATTTGATGAACAAGATAAAAAATATAAAGAAAAAGTTCTTGGAAACCAAACAAGAGTTATAATTGAGGCCTCAAGTACTCAAAGCTGGTACAAATTTACTAGAGAAAATGACTTAATTTTTGGAATCGATAAATTTGGAGAATCTGGTAAAGCAGAGGACTTATTTGATTATTTTGGATTAACAACTGAAAAAGTAGTAAATAAAATTATGGCGAAAGTTAAACTATGATTACTCTTAAGAAAAAATTCTCTGACTCTTATAATTTTGTTTTCAACAAAACGGTCATGATGAGAGTCGATTTGAATGTACCAATAAACGACGGCAAAATTACTGATTCAACAAGAATATCCAAAATAGTTCCTACAATTTTAAAACTTCTAGAGCAAAAAGCCAAAATTATTATTGTTACCCACCTTGGAAGACCAAAAGGCGACTGGAATGATGATTTTTCTCTGAGTATTCTAATAAAAGAAATTGAATCACTCACTAAAAAAAAGGTTTTTTTTTTTAAAAACAACATTAAAAGTGTTAAAAGACAAGATATCAATGAAAAATTTAAAGTTAACGATTTAGTTTTGCTTGAAAATATTAGATTTTATCCTGAAGAAGAGAAAAATGAAGAAAAATTTGTAAAGAAATTATCCTCATTTGCTGATATTTTTATCAATGAATGTTTTTCTTGCAGTCATAGAGCACATGCATCTATTTCAGGAGTTCCTAAATTTCTTCCGTCCTTTCCTGGAAAGCTTCTTGAAAACGAGATTTTAAATTTAAAAAATCTATTTCTGGTTAAAAACGAAAATGAGGGAGTTGCTGTATTTGGCGGTTCTAAAATTTCAACAAAAATTAAACTTATAGAGTTTTACGCAAGGAAATTTTCTAAAGTATTGGTTGGGGGTGCAATGGCTAATACAATTTTATACGCTAAAGGCTTAAATATTGGAACATCTTTACATGAAAAGCGAATGGCTCAGTTTTGTGATAATTTAATAAAGGAATTTAGAGAAAAAATTTTATTACCAATTGATGCTATCGTCGTAGACAAAAAATTTACATCATCGCCTGAAGTAAAACTGATTGAAAAAATTGATAAAAATGACATGATCGTTGATATTGGTCCCCAATCCAGAATGCTTTTTTACAACGAATTATTAAAAACTAACACTTTGTTATGGAATGGTCCTCTTGGACTTTTTGAACGAAAACCATTTGATGAAGGTACAGAATACGTACTGGGAGCAGTTAGATCTAATAAAAATAAAAATTTCTTTTCTGTGGCTGGTGGAGGTGATACTATATCTATATTGAACAAAGTTAACTGTTTTAATGATTTTTCATTTGTTTCAACAGGTGGAGGAGCCTTTTTAGAATTTGTGCAAGGCGCGTCAATGCCGGGTCTTACAAGTTTAAACCATTGAATTTATGAACGATAATAATCTAGATAAAATAGCTGTTACTCTTTCAAAACCTCCAAAAGGCATTTTAGCTGCCGACGAAAGCACTAACACAATTACAAAGAGGTTTGATAGCATCAATGTTGATTCTTCATTTGAAAATAGAAGGAGATATAGAGAATTACTCTTTAAAACCCATGATTTAAATAAGTTTATCAGTGGAATTATATTATATGATGAAACAATTCGTCAATCAACAAGTGAAGGAATGCCATTTAGTGAATTCCTTAAAGATTTAGGAATTTTAGTTGGAATAAAAGTCGATACCGGCGCTTTACCTTTGACTTCTAATTCCCATGAAAAAATTACTGAAGGCCTTGATGGGTTAGCTAAAAGAATTGAAGAGTATAAAAATTTAGGAGCAGTTTTTACTAAATGGAGAGCAATCATTGATATCGATGACAAAAATTCAATTCCGTCAGATTATGCTATAGACTTGAATTGTTTTAATTTAGCAAGGTACGCAAAGGTCGTACAAGACCATGGTTTAGTTCCAATTGTCGAACCAGAAGTCTTGATGGAAGGGAATCATAACATTCAAAAGTGCTATAATATAACCTCCAAAACACTAAAAAGTCTATTTAATTATCTCAAGTTCCACGATGTTGACTTAAGTGGCATTCTTCTTAAACCCAACATGGTTATTGCTGGCAAAGGGTGCTCTGAACAAGCTTCTATTGAAGAGGTAGCGTCCCAAACTATTAAATGTTTAAAAGAGAGTGTTCCAGACCAAGTGCCAGGTATAGTTTTTTTATCAGGAGGACAGTCAAATGAATTGGCAACACAACATCTTAATCAAATGAATAAATCATCTGAAACTTTGTCCTGGAATTTAAGTTTTTCCTACGGGAGAGCTTTGCAACAACCCGCATTAACTTCATGGCAAGGAGAAAGTGAAAATATCAAAATTTCTCAAGATGCACTCTTCAAAAGAAGTAATTTAAATTCTAGTGCCACCCTAGGTAAGTATTCAATAGATTTAGAGAACATTTAAACATGAATCAAAGGGTGAAAATTGCACCATCAATTCTTTCAGCTGATTTTTCAAAACTTGGTAAAGAAATATCCGACTTAGACAAAACAAATTGTGATTATATCCATATTGATGTTATGGACGGACATTTTGTACCTAACTTAACTATTGGACCTAATGTAATAAAGTCAATAAGACATCTTACAAAAAAAACTTTTGATGTGCATTTAATGATTGATCCTGCAAAAAAGTATATTCCTGAATTTGTAAATGCTGGTGCAGATATAATTACTATTCATCAAGAAATAAATGAAAACGCAATGGATACAATTTCATTAATTAAAAAATTAAATAAAAAAGTGGGAATTTCTATTAAGCCCAATACTTCTGAGAAATTGCTTGAAAAATACCTAGACTATATTGATTTAATATTGGTCATGACTGTTGAACCAGGTTTTGGAGGACAGAACTTTATGCACAATCAGTTACAAAAAATCTCTTCTATAAAAAAAATGATTGGAAGTAGGAAGATTGAACTTGAAGTTGACGGCGGAATCAATCTTGATACTGGCAGAGAAGCGATTAATGCTGGTGCAAACGTTTTAGTTTCAGGATCTACAATTTTTAATTCTAAAAAATATAATAACATTATAGAGGACCTTAGGAATTTATGACTTTATATTTATTTAAAATATTAGCTTTTAGTTTGATTCTATTTAATAATGCTTTAGCTCAAAATCAAATTGTTGTAGGTGCGCAAGAACCTGAACTAGAACAAATATCTGATATTTTAGAACTTCCTGGGTCTGTATTAGCCAATGAAAGTGTAAAAATAACTAGTGTAGTGTCAGAAAAAATTGAAAGAATTCTATTTGAAGAAGGAATGTTTGTTAAAAAAAATCAGCTATTAATCGAGTTGTTAGACAAAGAAGAAAGAGCTATTCTCAATCAAGTAAATGCAGAACTAGAGGAAGCTAAAATAAATTATGACAGGGCTTTGAAACTCTCTGAAAAAGGTAACATCTCTCAATCTATACTAGACAATAGGTTGATGATTAAAAAAAAGTTATCAGGTAAAACAAGCGAAATTTCTGCCCTATTAGAAGATCATAAGATAAAGGCACCGTTTGATGGATTTACAGGAATTAGAAATTTTAGTGAAGGTTCATTCATAAAACCAGGTGACGTTATCACTGAATTACATGATATAAAAACTTTAAAAATTCAAGCTTATGTTCCTGAAAGTTTTTCAAATAAAATCGATAAAGGGGACATTTTCTTACTAGAAAAAAGTAATTATATTCCAAAAAATATAAGTGGTAAAATTTATGTAATTGATCCAATAGTCGATAAAAACACAAGATCATTTAAAGTCCTAGGTAAAATTAAAAATCCAGGAAATAAAATAAAACCTGGAATGATGGTAAATCTAAAAATTCCCCTAGAGGATAGAAACTCCTATGTCATAAGAGAAAATGCAATTATAAATGAAGATGATATTTCTTATGTTTTTCTTGTAGATAAAGATAATAAGATAATTAAAAAAAAAGTGGAGATAGGAATTAAAAATAATGGCATGGTTGAAATTATTGAAGGACTTAAATCTAATGATATTGTTGTTTTCGAAGGAATTAATAAAATACAAGAAGGTTCTGTGGTAAAAGTGAAATGAATCCTTCAGAGTTCTTTATTAAGAAACCGGTATTTTGCTCAGTCCTCGCAATTTTCCTTATTATCCTTGGATTTCTATCATTGAAGGAACTACCTCTTAGACAATTCCCTGATATAGAGAGATCGGAAATAACCATCGACACCTTATATGCTGGTGCAGCATCCGAAATAATTGAAACAAAAATAACTGAAATAATTGAAGGGCAGATTAGCGGCATTGACGGAATAGAATCAATTTCCTCTGTTAGCTTAGATGGTAGATCAAAAGTTACAATTGAATTTAAAGTTGATAAGGAAATTAATGAAGCAGCGAATGATGTAAGAGATGCAGTTGCAAGAATTTCAGATAACCTCCCAAAAGATTCTGATCCTCCAGAGATTTCAAAAATTGACTCGGATTCAAATGCAATAATGTGGCTCAATCTGACATCCAACGATATTAATCAACTTGAGCTAACTGACTATGCTGAGAGGTTTTTAATTGATAGACTTTCAGTTATTCCTGGAGTCGCAAAAATAAGAATATCTGGTGGCAAAAAAAAATCTTTAAGAGTTTGGGTTGATCCAGTGAAATTGTCACAATACGGCATATCTGTAAATGAAATAGAACAAAAAATATTAAGTGAAAATGTTGAAATTCCTGCAGGTAGAATTGAATCTAAATTTAGAGACTATACTGTCAAGCTAGAAAGTGGATACAAAACGGCAAGTGACTTCAGAAATTTAGTAATAAAAAAAGTTGATGACTTTTCGTTTGTGCGTCTCAGTGATGTTGCCAAAATTGAAATAGGTCCAGAAGAGACTAGACAAATTTTCAGAGGAAATGCTGAAGAAATGGTTGGACTTGGTATTTTAAAACAAAAATCCGCAAACTTGATAGAGGTTACAGACAGAATTAAAGAAGAGTTTAAAAAAATTCAAAGTGAACTTCCTAAAAATATAAAAATTTATCAAAGCTATGACACTTCTCTTTTTGTATCTGAGGCACTTCAGGAAGTAATCTTTACTCTTTGTTTTGCAATGTTTTTGGTAACAATTATTATTTTAGTATTCCTTAAAAATATAAAAAGTACATTAATCCCCGTTGTTACAGTACCAATTTCAATTATATCAACATTTATTTTTCTTAATTTATTCGGTTTTTCTTTAAATCTTATCACATTATTGGCACTAGTTCTGTGTACAGGGTTGGTAATAGATGATTCAATTGTAATGCTCGAAAATATTCACAAGAAAGTTGAAGAAGGTGAATCTAAATTTCAAGCATCAATAAATGGCTCAAAAGAGGTATTATTTGCAATACTATCAACATCTGTTGTTTTAATAAGCATTTTTATGCCAATTATTTTTTTAGAAGGAGATACTGCAAAGTTATTTTTAGAATTATCAGTAACTGTAATTTCTGCTGTTTTTTTTTCAACAATAATATCAATAACGCTTACACCAATGCTTTGTTCAAAGATTTTGAGCCCTCCAGCACAGAAAAAACAATCTAAGCCTTTAACAGAATTTTATTTGAAATTATTAAAATTCCTTCTCAAAAATAAATTTATTTATTCGTTAATGATCATTCCAATGATTTTATTTTCTTATCTTCTTTATAAAAATATCTCCAAAGAATTTGCGCCTCAAGAAGATAGAGGAGTTTTCATAATGGTAATGGAATCTCCAGAAGGAAGTACTTTCGAAAATACTGTAAATCAAATGCTAAAGCTAGAAGAAAAATTAATCGAATTAAATAAAAACAATGAAGCAAAAAGGATTTTATTGAGAGTACCGAGAAGTTTCTCAGGTACAGAAAACTTTAGTGATGGTTTAGGGATTATTGTACTTAATCACTGGGACGAAAGAAGGAAAATTTGGGAAATCATTAATGATTTCAGGTTGGTTTCAAAGGAAATTACAGATTCGAATGTTATAATTTTTCCTCCAAGAGGTTTAGGACAGAGAAGATCAGGCCAACAACTTCAATTTGTAATATCTGGAGATAATTATACTGACATAAATAAAAATATGGATATTATCTTAGATGAGCTAGAAAAAAATGAAAACTTTCTTTTTACAAGAATAGACTACAAAAAAAATAGACCTCAACTTAAAGTTAAAATTGACAGAAATAAGTCTTCAGATCTAAAAGTTTCGACTAGCGAAATTGGAAGAACACTCGAAATACTGCTTGCAGGAAGGAAAATCAACACTTTTATAGAAAATGGTGAAGAATATTATGTTATAGTTCAATCAAAAAAAGAAAATAGAGAGAACGTAAAAGATATAGGTGCGTTTGAGGTAAAAAATTTAGACGGTAGATATATTAGATTAGATAATTTACTAAAATTTAAAGAAGTAACTGAAGCAAAAGAATTAAATAGATACAATAAAATGAGATCTATAACACTTAGCGCAGGTCTCAAAAAAGGATATTCGCTTGGAGAGGCGATTGAATATCTTGAAAAAACATCAAAAGACAAACTCAAAGGGAATTACAAGATTGATTTTAAGGGTCAAAGTAAAGAATACAAAAAATCGATGAATCAATTTTACTTTTTATTTTTAGTTTCAATTTTATTTGTTTATCTTGTTTTGTGCGCACAGTTCGAGAGTTATAAATTTCCATTAATAATAATGCTATCAGTTCCATTGACACTGATAGCTCCACTAACTGCCATAACCGTTTTTGAAAATTCATTAAATATCTTTAGTCAAATTGGACTAATAATTTTGATTGGTATCTCTGCCAAAAACGGTATTTTAATTGTTGAGTTTGCTAGACAGATGAGAATAAAAGGGAAAAGTTCATATAACTCCATAATTGATTCATGCAAAATGAGGTTTAGGCCAATTATTATGACTGGTTTTTCAACTGTCATTGGGATAGCACCACTTCTTGTTGGATCTGGGGCAGGATATGAATCTAGACTTACAATTGGAATAGTATTAGTTACAGGAATAATTTTTTCTATTATTCTAACCCTATTTTTTACTCCATTTTTTTTTAAGGTTCTAGATAAGGATTAATAAAACACTTACGAATTAATTTCTTGAAAGTTATTTTCAGTAAAAAAAGTTTCATCAACTTCAAATTCATCTAGGCTAAGAGAATAGTAATTATTAAACCATTCTTTTATTTTTTTGTGAATTTTAGCATCGTAATTTAAATTTAAACATTTTGTGGCTGTTTTCAAATGACTTAAAACCTTACCTTTTTTTACAATTTCATTACCATTTTTAAAAACATATTCAGCATTTCTAAACATTTCATCAATGGGTTTATTAGGATTATATATTGATATATCAGCTATTGATCCAGGCTTAAGAGAACCTCTATCCTGTAAGCCTAAAATTCTTGCTGGTGCAGCCCTTGTCATTATAACAATTTCATATAGATTGTAAGTTCTCTTTATTGATTTAATATTTCCAATCTTTTTAGCGTTAACATTAATCTTATCTATTTCTGAATTTCTAAAATCTAAGTCCATTAACAACCTAATTAATTCGGGGTAAGATGTAAATGGTGCACCATTCGGGTGGTCAGTTGTTAAAAAAACCCTCCATGGATCTCTTATCATTAAAAAGAGTTCGAGACCAATCGACCATTGAAGTGCGTTTACAAAATTTCTTTGCTTATATTCATAGGGTATTACACCCCCTCCTCCGTCTTCAACTTCAGAAATTACCCATTTCTTAGGGTTTGCATTTGATTTAGCTTGATTTTGTTTCCAAATATCTGATGAAATTGTGATGGTTGGTTTAAACATAACTTGTCCAATATCTACAGAAATATTTTTATTTTGATTAATCTTTTCTGCCAATCTAACAGCTCCAGATGAAAAACCTCTTTTTCCGTCTTCTGCGTAACTATAAAACTGTATATGTGCTAAATGCATTCTCCTTCCTTGAGCTGCATCAATTGTATCTATTATTGAATTTACATTTCCAGCGATCCCAAGATTATTACAGTGAACATGGATAGGATGTGGAATTCGTAGATTTTCATTTGAAATATTTAGAGTTTCAAGAATTTTTCTAGAGCTAATGCCATATTGCGGCACTATATCATCTAAACCAAAACTCTCAGATTCGCCTTTGTATTTGAATAATTCCGTTCCTCCAGCATTAATTACCTTTATACCTATACTTTTTGAAGAATTTACATTCCATGCCACGTAATCATCGATATACGATTGACCACTTTGTTTATGAAGTGCATCAAGTAAAAAATTATCATTTCCAACTATTGCAAGACAACCTTTGTCAATCATTGGTATCTTTTCTAATTCTAATTGAGTTAAAAAAGAGTTAATAGGTGTAACGGCTGGTTCTATAACTGTTGTAAAACCCATTTCTGCATATCTATAACCAGTTCCTTCTGAAGTCCATCGAGAATTAAATCCTGGTAAAATTTTTTTTCTCTTTAGATTAGTTTCCAGAAAGTTGGAATGAATTTCTGGAGACAATAGCCTTGCACTATTTACATTTCCACCCGCAATATGTGAGTGTATATCAATTCCTCCTGCCATAACAACCATTCCCTTGACATCATAAACAATATTATATTTTGAAGACTCAGATTTAGACGGGTTTGTAATAAATCCGTTTTCAACGTAGATATCTTGAATTTTTCCATTTAATTCTTGTGTTGGATCGAAAACTGTCCCATTTATGATTTTAAATTTCATTTTGCAAATTTTACATTTAAGTAGTATTAAATATATTACTTTAAAAAAATTTTATAAACACAAGATAAATTAATATCAATATTTAAATTTTGAAAAGAAAGAAACTATGGATTCAAGTTCTCCTAAAAATGTTAAAATAGCACTTCATAACAAAGTAACAAGAAAAGAAGCAGAAAAAGCAGTCGAAACCCTTATCAAATGGGCTGGAGACGATCCTGATAGAGAAGGCTTACGAGAAACTCCTAAAAGAGTAGTCAATGCATACGAAGAATTCTTTTCTGGGTATAAAGAATCTGCTGAAAAGTATCTTTCTAAGACTTTTGAGGATGTCCAAGGTTACCAAGATATGGTTATGCTGAAAGATATTCCATTCAATTCACATTGCGAACACCATATGGTTCCAATCATTGGTATTGCCCATATTGCCTATATACCTGTTAAAAAAGTGGTGGGTATTTCTAAATTAGCAAGAACAGTTGAAATTTTTGCTAAAAGACTTCAAACCCAAGAAACCATGACACAGCAAATAGCATCAGCTATTAACAATGCTATGAAACCAAAAGGTGTTGCAGTTTTTATAAAAGCAATCCACCAATGTATGACAACAAGAGGAGTTGAAAAACCAAATGTATCCACAATTACTAATACTTTTCTTGGTGATTTTAAAACAAAAACCGATCTTCAAAGGCAATTTTTAAATTATATATCAAATTCATGATTAAAGAATTTGATACAAGAAAATCAGTTGAAGAAGTTGAAGAAGGTCAAATTCTTCAACCAAAATTTGATAAAGATAATTTGATTCCTGTTATTACCGTAGACAAGTCAAATAATGAAATATTAATGCATGGGTATATGAATCAAGAAGCTTTCAGACTGTCAATGCAAACAAAGGAAGCTCATTATTGGTCTCGAAGTAGAAAATGCATTTGGAAAAAAGGTGAGACTAGCGGGTTAATTCAAAAAATTAAAGAAATTAAAATAGACGATGACCAAGATTGTGTAATTTTTAAAGTTGAACTCGGTGGTTTGCAAGCCAGTTGTCACGTTGGTTATAAATCATGTTTTTATAGAAAATTAACCTCAGGAGAAGGTCAGTATATTGATAAACTCGAGTTTACCGAAAAAAAAAAAGTCTTTGATCCAAAAGAAATTTATGGCAATGCTCCTAACCCTACAAAATTATAACTAATACCCAAACTGTATATTACTTTTATATTCAACAATTGTTGTAATTGGATATCACTGTGTTACTATTTTATTAAGTTTATTTAACATTTATTGGAGGAATTAAAAAAATGGACGCATCGATTCTTAATTACACAGTTAACAACAATGTTGCAAAGTTTTTAAATCAGACACAAAAGCTTTACATAAACGGCAAGTGGGTCGATTCTAAATCAGGTAAAACCTTTGACGTTGAAGACCCTGCTACTGGCAAGAAAATATCAACTTGTGCGGCAGGAGACAAAAACGATATAGATTTAGCAGTATCGGCTGCAAGAAAATGCTTTGACTCAGGTAAGTGGCACAGTGTCCCACCGAATGAAAAAGGTAAGATAATATGGAAAATCGCTGAGCTTATAGATGATCATACAGAAGAGCTCGCCCAGTTAGAATCACTAGATAACGGGAAACCCGTCGCAATTGCGGCTGGTGCTGATGTGGCTCTCTCTTCTGACATTTTTAGATACATGGCAGGATGGGCAACAAAGATTGAAGGTGAAACTATCCCTATTTCCGTACCATACACTCCTGGAGCACAATATCATAGTTATACACTCAGAGAACCTGTTGGGGTAGTCGGTCAAATAATACCTTGGAACTTTCCACTTCTAATGGCAGCTTGGAAATTGTCAGTTGCTCTTGCAGCTGGATGCACAATAGTTTTAAAACCAGCTGAGCAAACTCCATTATCTGCATTAAGATTAACTGAGATTATTAACGATTCGAATCTTCTCCCTGAAGGAGTATTAAATGTTGTAACTGGTTTAGGTGAAGATGCTGGAGCCCCTTTAGCTGCTCATCCGCATGTTGACAAAGTCGCATTCACTGGCTCGACAGAAGTTGGAAAACTAATTACAAAAGCCTCGGCAGGTAATTTAAAAAAAGTTTCACTTGAGCTTGGTGGAAAATCTCCAACCATAATCTTTCCAGATGCTGATATTGATGCAGCAATTGCTGGAGCTGCAAGTGCCATTTTTTTCAATCACGGACAATGCTGTTGTGCTGGATCAAGGTTAATGGCTCATGAGAAAGTTTTCGATCAAGTTACCGAAGGTATTTCAAAGATTGCTTCGAATATCAAAGTTGGTCCTGGAATGGACTCATCTTCAGAAATGGGACCTTTAGTTTCAGATGAACAGTTTAAAAAGGTTTCAGGATATATTGAATCAGGTAAATCTGAAGGTGGTAAGATTATTGCTGGTGGTAAATATGATAATTCCTCAGGAGGACATTTTGTTCATCCGACTGTATTTGCTAAGACTAATAAGGACATGTCAATAGTCAAAGAAGAAATCTTTGGCCCAGTGCTTTGTGCTCAGCCATTTTCTGATCAAGATCTTGATAAGATTGCTGAAGTTGCAAATAATACTACATTTGGTTTAGCTGCAAGTGTATGGAGTCAAAACATCAGCACGGCGCACAAACTGGCAGCAAAAATAAGAGCTGGAACCGTTTGGGTAAATTGTCATAATATATTTGATGCATCTCTTCCGTTTGGAGGTTACAAAGAATCCGGATGGGGAAGAGAAATGGGTCATGAAGTTTTAAAAAACTACACTGAACTAAAAGCTGTAACTGTAAACCTCTAAATAAAAAAAAGCCAAGCATCAAAATGCTTGGCTTTAACAAAGTTAATAATTGAGTAAAAAAATATTATACGATAGATTTATTTTTTTAAATAAGTTGATAGCATTTACTTTCTCCTTTCTAATTCTTTTTTTTTACTTTTCATTTATTTTTATAATTGGGTTTAAACCAGAAATTTTAGGTATTTTACTCAATAATAGCTATATTACAGTTGGAATTATTTGGGGAATGTCTATAATTTTTTTTTCAATCATTCTCACATTAGTCTATACCCTAATCTCAAATAATTTCCTCGATAAAATTAAAGAAAAGCTTAGGGAATGATTTTTTTTTTTTCAATAATTATCTCTCTTCTTCCATCTTTTGTTCTAGCAAATAGTAAAGAAAGTAGTTACTTTGCAGCCATAATTTTTATTTTATTCGTTGTTGTTACTCTTTTGATTACTTACTTTGCCTCAAAGAAAACTGATATTAAAGAAAACTATTACGCTGCTGGAGGAAAAATTTCTGGATTTCAAAATGGTTTAGCTATAGCAGGTGACTATATGTCTGCGGCATCATTTTTAGGAATTTCTGGATTAGTTTTTTATTCGGGTTTTGATGGATTGATTTATTCAATTGGTTTTTTAGTTGGATGGCCAATAATTCTTTTTTTAATTTCCGAAAGATTAAAAAACTTAGGTAAATTCACCTTTGCCGATATAACATCGATTCGATTAGATCAATCAAAGATTAGAATGCTTTCTGCTACAGGAACATTAGTAACTATTACATTATACTTAATTGCACAAATGGTTGGAGCAGGTTCACTTATTCAAATCCTTTTTGGATTACCTTATGAAGTTGCTGTATGCATCGTAGGTATTTTGATGATCATTTATGTTAGCTTTGGTGGAATGATTGCTACTACGTGGGTTCAAATCATTAAAGCTTTTTTATTAATTTTTGGAGCATCAATTTTAGCCTTTTTAGTTTTTAAAGAGTTTGCTTTTAATTTAAGTAGTTTATTAGAAAAAGCAGTTAAGGTGCATGAAAGTAAAATGGAAATATTATTTCCTGGAAAACTGATTGATGACCCCATATCAGCCATTTCACTGGGTATTGCATTAATTTTAGGTACTGCTGGTTTACCCCACATATTAATGCGATTTTTTACAGTACCCGATGCTAAGAGTGCAAGGATCTCAGCACTTTATGCAACTACATTTATTGGATATTTTTACATCCTTACTTTTGTCATAGGTTTTGGTGCAATTGTGTTCTTATCTGATAACTCTATTTATCTAAATGAGAGCGGCAAACTAATTGGTTCAAATAATATGGCAGCGATACATTTGTCACATTCAATAGGAGGCGATGTTTTTCTTGGATTTATATCTGCAGTGGCATTTGCAACCATATTAGCAGTAGTTTCTGGACTCACATTAGCAGGTGCATCAGCAATTGGAAGAGATTTATTTGTTTATGTAATAAAAAAGGGTAATGCAGACGAAAAAACTGAATTAAAAGTTTCTAAAGTGTCGAGCGTTGTTATAGGTATAGTTGCTATTGTTCTCGGAATATTTTTTGAGGGACAAAACGTTGCTTTTATGGTCGGCTTGGCGTTCGCAGTTGCAGCAAGTACAAACTTTCCAATTCTTTTTCTTACAATTATATGGAAAAATTTAACTACGAAAGGTGCTTATTATGGAGGAATGATTGGTCTTCTAACTACAATAACGTTAGTTATATTAGGACCAACGATATGGGTAGAAGTATTTGGTTTCAAGGAATCTATTTTTCCATACAAATATCCAGCAATCTTTACAGTAAGTATTTCATTCTTGGCAATATTTGTAATTTCAATAATGGATAAAACAACAACAAAAACTGAAAATCATAAAAAATTTGAAAAGCTTACCAGAAAAGCTTATCTCGGGGAGTAACTAATTGCTTTTTCTTAATATCAATGAGCCAACTCCGAATGAAATAAGAGAATGGATGAAATTAAATAATTTAAATGTTAGAAATGCATCAGATGCACTAGGAATAAGCAAAAGGCAGTTTTCAAGAATCTTATCTGGAGAGTCCAAAGCAAAAAGATTACATGCACTTGCAATGCAAATGGTATGGCTCATCAACGAAAATAAAAAAAAGATTATAGATGAAAACCAAAATAAAACCTTACCAACAAAAACTATAAAGATTCCAATTCGTTAAATAATTTAGTCTTTAAAGAGAAGAAAATTCATTCTTTTATTTTCATATCTTACCTTTTTTATGATATCTAAAATAAGGCCTGAGAAAAAACTAAGAAAACAGAGTATCATAAGAAAGCCAGCCAATATAGCTGAAGGAATCCTTTCTACAAGACCGGTATAGTAGAAATCTTTTATTACTGGCACGCCTATAATTAATGACAAAAAAAGAAAGATCAAACTAAATATACTGAAAAATAAAAGTGGTTTTTCGTCTTTTATAAGAATTAAGATGAGTTTAAGTATTTTAGTGCCGTCTTTAAATGTATTTAGTTTACTAAAAGAACCCTTAGTTCTTGCGCTATAGTTACATTCATATTCAGAAACTTCTAATTTCTGCTCTAAAGCATGAATTGTCAGTTCAGCCTCAATTTCAAATTCGTCTGAATATACTGGAAAAGTTTTAACAAATCTTTTTGAAAAAACTCTTAATCCAGAAAAAATGTCAGTTATATCTTTTCCAAAAAATAGGTTAACAAAATTTGAAAAAAATTTGTTTCCAATTATGTGACCTTTCCTGTAAGCATTTTTATCTTTATGGACTCTTTTTCCTACAATCATGTCGTAGTTAAATTTTTCCATTAACTCAAGCATTTTGTTTAAGTTTGATAAATCGTAAGTATTATCTCCATCTACCATTACGAAATAGTCGGCGTCAAGTTTATCAGAAAACATGCTTCTTACAACATTCCCTTTACCCTTTTTATTTATAAACCTCACCTCGGCACCATTTTTTTTTGCAATCTGAACAGACTGATCCTTTGATCCGTTGTCATAAACAATAATTTTTGATTTGGGGATTATTTTTTTTATTTGTTTAATAACATTTGCTATCCCTTTCTCTTCGTTGAGACAAGGAATTTGTACAACAATTTTTTTTTTCATTACTTAGAAATAAATAGAAATTTGTTATTTTTATTATCAAATTCATAAAATTTGAATTTAAATTGATTGAATTTTTTGATTGTTTCAAGATTTGTAATTTGATTTGAAATAATGTGATTAGCCATCGCACCTCGAATTTTTTTTATAACCATACCAATACCTGCTAATTTATCATCTTTTATTTTTTTAAAGTCAAAGTTAATCACTTTATTGTCTAGTTTTTCAAAATTAATAACAGAAGAATATTCGTTTGATGAAAGATTAAATAGAAAATTAGACTTACTATTTCGAATCTCTCTATTTAAATTAGATGTTAATTTATTACTCCAAAATTTATATAAATCTTTACCAATTAAATTGTTGATTCTTGTACCCATTTCAAGTCTATACGGTTCTATTAAATCAAATGGTTTCAATATTCCATATAATCCTGATAGTATTCTTAATCTTTTTTGTGCATACTTTAGACAAGAAGAATCAAGTGATCTGATTGATAATCCATTGAAGGTATCGCCAGAAAAAATGAACGCAGCAGCTTTTCTAATATTTGATTTTTTTGATATATTTTTAAATCTATCAAAATTTAGTTTAGCCAGAGAATCGCTTATTTTCATTAAGGATTTAATCTGTTCTGCATTTAAATTTTTTATTTTTTTTGTTAACTGTCTTGATTCAGGTAAAAATTGAGGCAAAGAATGATCGATTTTGATGACTTCTTCATTTAAATCTAAGTTTTTAGATGGTGAGATAATAATCATAAGTATATGATATAATACAATTAAAAAAAAATTAAATATATTATTTCATCATTGCCCATTGACCACTTTTTTCTCTACATGCGGCTCCAAAAGAATTTGAGGCTTTATCGTCAACAACGTAAATATTTTCAATTAACCGACATTCTGGTGAACCAAAATATCCTTTAATTTTTATAACTCCTTTATTTCCACTTTTAGGATTTCGCCAATACCCAGAATTAACATCTGCGTTATTGTCATTAATTTCTAAAACCTTTAAAGTTTCTTTTTTAAAAAAGTAATAATCATCTTGATTAATAAAGTCTGTTAAGGTGGCTCCAAATACTGCACCTAAAGTTGATCCAATTGTAGTTGAAAATAAATCTCCATCTCCTAATTGATATCCAAAATAACCACCGACTGCAGTGGATGTAGTTTTCACAAATGTACTTTTATCGAAGTTTCCGGATGATGAACATGAAACTAGAAACGAACTTATGATTATTACTTTAATAAATTTGAACTTATTTCTCAAAATATCTCTCCATTACGATATTTCTATTATTTGAATTAATAATGGATTTTGAAAAGTTATTGTTATTTCTTAATTCTATCATTCTAGAAGAATATTTTTTATTAATAAGACTTTTATCTAAATTGTTAAGATAATTTAATTTATCTACTTTTTGATTAACTGAAATTATGTTGGCATCGTGTTTGTCCAAAAGAAAATTTTTCTTATATGCAAGTTTTGATAAATTTTGAATGGAATCTGGAGTTAAACCAAAAGGACCCAAGAAATTACTATCGTGAAGATTCTTTAATACATATCCAATTGAACCAGCTAATGTAGCATATTGTAACGTATAACTTAAACTTCTAGTTTTAGGATTTTCAATACCTGCTGCACCCTCACTACCAAAGACTTCACTAAAGGTATTACTTTTTAGCTGAGAGCAAAATGAAATTGTAAAAAGAAATAATATTATTTTAATCATTAATCTATGAAACGACTTACTTTCAATTTGTTTAGTTTTTTAAAATTTTTCAATTTCTTCTATTAACAGCAATTTCTGTTGGATTGGTAATTCTCTAAAATAGGCAGGAGAAACTTTTCTTTTTTTACTCTCATAGAATTTATCAAAAACTTCCTCTTTTAGAGCATAATTATTTGAGTTTTCTAATGAATTATCAAAACGTTGATCCAGGATTAGCCCTGCACCAATTCCCATTAGGGAAATCTCAAAAAGATTCAGGGATTTAACTCTTTCTGAATTGAGTAAAATTAAAAAAAAAATAAATAAAAATAACTTTTTTAGACTCAACATAATTTTCAATCTTTCTATGTTAATTATCTATTAATTTTAGTTTTTTACAACAATTATTCATAGAGCGAATTGCCATCCAATCATAAACCTAAAAGTTTCTTGCATCTGCAATCCTCTTAAATTTTGATAAATTGGAAATGTTCCTTCTATTCCTATTCTGTGATTTTTAAAAATTTTACTTGTATTAACTAAATTGATTCCAAATCCTAAATTTATCTTATCGTGTCCTTTATTATATGAATCCATTGCAGGGCTCATTCTTGGGTTCATTTCATTGTCTGAACCATTCATTTTCTTTTGATAATTATAGTTAATTCTTATTGAAGAACTAACATTGTCAATCCAACGATAAGACGACCATAAATTTAATTCAAATAAATCGCCATACCTATAATTTTTAGAATTATTTCCTGATAATGCTTTTTTATAGAGGAGTTGCTCTCCAATTTTAAATTTTCCAAATTTGTTAATATTATTCAAAAAAAGAAATACATCATAGGTACCAGTGCCATTTTGCATAGAATAACCTAACCTAGTATTAGATGACGCTGGAGTTGTATCTCTTTGATCAATACTTCCAGTAGGAAGACTTAATCCGCTTCCAATGTGAGTTTTAGTAAAATCATTATTAAATATATTAATTAGCGTGGATATTCTTGTATCACCAAAACCTGAGGAATTAACATTAAAACGTGAACCACCAGCCATTGGCATTCTTTGTTGAGTCATTACTTTTTCTTGATAACTTGTCATTATCATTAAAGTTAAATTGTCTGACGGAGCATACATCCCCCCAAACATATGCATATTCATTTTCATTGATATTGGGGCATTCATATAATTACCTGAATTATTTGATGCACCGTTTGGTGATGACATCACAGAATTTGTATTTATTTTTTTTGTTCCATTTGCAACATTATTCATGTTCATTTGACCAAAACGGTAAGAAAGCATTAATTTATCTTTTTTATGCATATGGTCTCCCATAATTGATATTGGTCCATGACTATCAGCCAGCTGTATTTCATGGGCATCAATAAAAAATGAGATTGTAACTAATATAGTTAAAACTAAGAAATTAAACATTATTTATCCTTTCAAGAAATTAGTAAGAGAAATTAAGAAAGTTAAATAATTGGCGGTGAGTTGGCCTTTTCTTCAATATGTTTAGTTTTAGTAAAGAAAGTTTGATGATTGTTGGTTTGAGATTTATATAAGAAATATTTTCTAAAATCTTTTGTATGAATTAATTGATCTCTATCGCATAAACAATTGTTTTCACATTTCTCATCAGTATCGTTTTTTTCAGAGGCACAAATATTATCTTGACCTAAAATATAAGAGCTAACATTGAAACTGGAGAAAGTAAATAGTATGAAGAGTGGAATGATTAATGATCTAATTATTTTTGAGAGAAGATTAATAGAAGTCATTTTTTATAGAATTTTAGTTTACGATATTCTTTCATAAACAAAAAATCAATTATATTTTGAAATGAATTTTAGAATTTCTTCTTTTCTCAAAAAAATAAGTCCAACCATATATCGAAACTAATCTATAATTATTTTTAATAAAATACTTATAAATATTATTTTTGAGCGGTGGGCATTTCTCGTCATGGATCTCAATTGAAACTAAATTTGGATTATATTTTCTTATATTAAAACCTTTCAGAACATTCATTTCATAACCCTCAACGTCTATGTTCAGATAGTGAATTGTTTTAATTCTATTTTCACTAAGAATCTGGTTTAAAGTTGTTTGTTGTATTTCTTTGATTAATGGCTCTTTATTGACACTCTTGGAAGTATATTTTTTAAATTTCTCATCAACAGTGTTCATTGTACAATTTTCATAAAAAATATATGAATTTACTTTTTTTTCGTTTGAACCAATAGAAATGTTTAAATTAAAATCATTTCTCCTAAAAAACTTGTATAAATTTATGCATCTCTCTGAGATATCAAAATTCATACCTTTCCATCCTTTTTTATGTAACAAGAATGTCAACGAATTAATTTTAGGTTGATTGCAACCTATATCTATGTAAAACCCTTTATTTAGATCAGAAAAGTAATTATAAACAAAAAGATCTTCTCCAAAACAATCAGAAAATGATTTAAGAGGTTTATGTAACCAATTTTGAATTACGTTGTAAAAAAACGTACTTTTCAATTTCTTTCTCAATATTTTGACGTAACTCATATATTTTAAATTGATAAATCTAAATTTTAGGTAATTTAGTTTTAAAATAATTTTAAGATTATTATAGTAAATTATAACCCAATAACTAAGACTTATTAAAATTATTAATTAAGAAGAATTTATTTTAGGTTTGCTGTTAGGCAAATCAGGTTAAGTGTCGGTGAATACACCTCCCCTTTTCAACTTTTCAAGATTTTATGGTAGCGGAGGAGGGACTTGAACCCCCGACACGCGGATTATGATTCATTGAGACACAACTCCAAACCCTTGTAAACTGTACATTTGTGAGAAATACTCACTCGGTACACTCACTCATTTCATTATAATTTGTATTCACTTAACTTAAATTTAACTTGATAAAGAAATACTTCAATATCTTTAAGTCGTTTTTGGGCATAATAAAGTTTTTCATCATATTTTCCTGCGACTATGATTCCTTTTACATTTCTGTCACCTAATTTTTCTTCTACCCACCCCATGTACCTCGTTATTTGTCCGACTGTATCATCACTTGTTTGGTTCCTTTTTAATTCTATTACAACATAATTTTGATTTTTCTTATCTTTTGCAAGAATATCAATTTTTCCAATATCAGTTTTGAATTGCTGACTTTTTAAATCTCCATCTTCAT
>CACODD010000001.1 GCA_902625895.1 uncultured Alphaproteobacteria bacterium | reverse complement strand
TATTATTGTAGGAGCACTTATAGGTTACGGACTCGATAAAATTTTTTTAACTAAACCTATATTTTTTATTATTTTTTTGGTATTAGGAATCATAACAGGTTTTTATAGTCTATTCAAAACAGTAAACAAACTTAATTAAAAGAAGGAAATGATTTGGCAAGTCCACTAGCTCAATTTGAAATAAAAAAAATAATAGAAATGGAAGCTTTTGGTTATGATATATCATTTACCAATTCCTCATTAGCTATGATTATGACGGTGGTTTTTATATCACTATTTATGTATCTTGGTTTAAGAAATCTAGAAATTATTCCATCAAAGAAACAATCTGTTGTAGAAAGTAGCTATGAGTTCATTTCTGGAATGATCGGAGACAACATTGGGAATGAAGGCATGAAATACTTTTCTTTTATTTTCACACTTTTTCTTTTTATTTTAGTTGGAAATCTTTTAGGCATGTTACCCTATAGTTTTACTTGGACAAGCCATATCATTGTAACTTTTTCAATAGCTTTTTTTATTTTCATAGGTGTTACCCTAATAGCAATTTATAAACACGGTATTGTAAAATTTTTAAAATTTTTTGCTCCATCCGGAGTTCCCAAACCTATGCTCATCTTACTTGTTCCTATTGAGATCATATCTTACTTGTCTAGACCAATCAGTCTTTCGGTAAGATTATTTGCTAATATGATGGCTGGGCATACACTTTTAAAAGTAATAGGTGGATTTGTTTTTGTTTTGGGAGCAAACAGTTTTATAGTTGGTGGAATACTTCCTCTTGCTTTTCTGATTGCTTTAACAGGCTTGGAAATTGTAATTGCGTTTCTTCAAGCTTATGTATTTGCAATATTAACTTGTTTATATATTAATGATGCAATACATTTACATTAACTTTTAACTTATATTAAGGAGTAAATTATGGATATGGAATCTGCAAAACTTTTAGGTGCTGGAATTGCAGTACTAGGCGTGATTGGATCAGGAATTGGCATCGGATCGATTTTCGCAGCTTTTATCTCAGCAGTAGGAAGGAATCCTGAAGCTAGAGAACATGTATTTACAATGACAATGTTAGGGTTTGCTTTGGTTGAAGCACTAGCTTTATTTGCATTAATTATTGCACTTCTCTTACTTTTCGTTTTTTAAAGAATGCTTAGGTACACATTACCTTTTTGTCTTTTAATTGCAGATACAATCTCTGCCTCCGAAGAAAAAGGAGGAATGCCCCAACTAAACCCAGAGTCATTTTCATCTCAAATTTTTTGGTTAATATCATTATTTATCATATTATTTCTGATCAATCATTATTTCTTTCTTCCTAAAATAAAAAATATTAGAAAAAAAAGAGACGAAACCATTCAAGGTTATTTAGATGATGCAAAAAAGCTTAATGATTCTTTTAATTCTCTCGTAGAAAAAATGAATAAAGAGTTTGAAGAAGTTAAAATAGAACAAAATGCTTTGATTAAAAAAACATTCGAAGAAAATAAAAAAATTTTTGACAAAAAGATTCTTGAAATAAATAACGATTTTGAAGATAAAAAAAATAAGCTTAACTCTGATATTGATGAAAATAAAAAAATGATCACTAAAGAATTGCCTAAATTATGTGTTGATTTATCTGATAAATTATATGAAAAAATTATGGGAGAAAAAAAAAAAGGAAGTGTAGATGATTTTAAAAAATTAATTGGAGATGACAAATAATGAGTATTGAGTTTTTAGATGATTCAACACTTTGGGTATCGCTTTCATTTATTATTTTTGTATGCATTACTCTTAAACCAATGTTAACTCAACTTTCTGATAGCCTTGAAAAAAAAATCGATGATTTAAAAAAAAATATCGAAGAATCAAAACAACTGAAGCTTGAAGCGGAAAAACTATATAACGATCAACTAGAAAAACAAATAGATAACAGTAACTTAATTAAAAAGATAAAAGAAGACACAAATAAAGAGATTAAAAAAATAAAGTCTCAAATAGAAAGAGATATTGAGCAAAGTATGCTTAGAAGAATTAATAACTATAACCTCATATCATCTCAGATGGAGAATAATCTTAAGAATGATATGAAAAAAAATATTATGGAAAAAGTTATTAAATATACAGAAATACGTATAAAAAAAAATTTATCTAACAAACAAAATCTTAAACTGATTGAAAACTCAATAATAAATATACCCAAAGACTTTTTTTAAACCAAGATGGCTGTACATACTGAACTTTCTGAAGCCAACATCAATAAGATTTTAAAAAATTATCAACTAGGTGAGTTAATCAAATTCACAGGAATAAAAGAAGGTATCGAAAATACAAATTATCTTCTTCGTACTAAAGATAAAAACTTTATTATTACAATTTTTGAAAAACGTGTAGATATAAAACAGATACCTTTTTATTTTGAAGTCATGACAAATTCGCATTCTAAAGGTATACACTGTCCTGTTCCAATAAAAGACAAAAATGGTGAACTCGTAAACAAAGTAAAAAATAAAAAGATGGCAATATTTAGGTTTCTGGAGGGGAATTCAAAGAAAAAATGGAGCGAAGATGATTGTTTTATGGTAGGTCAGAAATTAGCCCAATTCCACTTAGCGAATATTAACAACAAATTAAAGGCAAAAAATAATTTTAGTTTAAATTTTTGGAAGAAAATTTATTTAAATTGTTTAAGTAAATTTAATACCGTTATACCAAACTCGCTAAAAATAATTAGTGATGAAATTGATTATATATCGTTTAACTGGCCCAAAAATTTACCTGAAGGTGTTATTCATGCAGATTTATTTCCAGATAACGTTTTTTTTAAGGAACAAAAAATTTCTGGCTTTTTAGACTTTTATTTTTCTTGTTGTGACTTTTTATCATATGATCTTGCAATTACAATAAATGCTTGGTGCTTTTATAATTATAAGTTTAAAGAAAATTTCTTTTTAAGTTTAATTTCTGGATACCAATCAGTCAGAAAGTTAGAAAATAACGAAGTTAATAATATTAATATTTTATTAAGAGGCGCAAGCCTAAGATTTTTGTTCACTAGAGTCTATGACTCTTTAAATAGTAATGAAGGAGAGTTTTTAAAAAAAAAAGATCCGTTAGAGTTTTTTAATATTCTAAAATTTCATATAAAAGTAAACGTTGCAAAGAGATATTTTGAGTGATTTTGATTACATAATATATACAGATGGAGCGTGTTCTGGAAATCCTGGTTCTGGCGGGTGGGCGGCAATTATCTTCAATAAAAGAAGTGGTCAAAAATCAAAGAAAATTGGCGGTGAAATAGAAACAACAAATAATCGAATGGAACTAATGGCAATTATTCATGCATTAGAATCTATTCCAAAAGAAAGTTGCATACAAATATTTACTGATAGTAAATATGTAATCAATGGTATTGAGTTGTGGATAAAAAAATGGAAAATAAATGACTGGATAGGTTCAAACAAAAAGAAAGTTAAGAATAAGGATCTTTGGATGAAATTAGATATGCTTTCAATGCAATTTCACATAAAATGGAACTGGGTAAAAGGTCATAGTGGTAACAAGTATAATGAAGAAGTGGACAGGCTTGCTAGAGACCAAATTAATTTACCTAATTAAATTGATTTTATTACATTTTCAGCTTTACTTAGATCAAGTCCTGGACCATCTTCATTAAATATTTTGACTATCTTCCTATCATCAATAATCATTGCAAATCTTGATAATCTTTTTCCTAAGCCTACAACAGATAAATCCGTTACAAGGCCGGTTTTATCTCTCAACTCACCGTTGCCATCTGATATAAACTTTAAATCTGAAATATTTAAAGAATCACTCCAAGATTTCATTATGAATGGGTCATTTGTAGACACAATATATATTTCTTCTATTCCATTGGAAAAAAACTCACTTGCTAATTTTTTATAGCCTGGAAGATGTTCATCACTGCAAGTTGGAGTAAAAGCTCCAGGCACTCCAACTAAAACAACTTTTTTACTTTTAAAAATTTCATGTGCTTTAATTCCTTTAGGTCCAGACTCGGTTATCTGATAGAAAGTAATATCTGGAAAAATATCGTTTTCATTAATTGTCATTTAATACCAGCCTCCATTAATTTATTTATTACAATATCTTTAGAAAGAATCTCTGGCAATAAAATTCCTTCTTTGTTCTTTGGTCCATAAACAATATTTACTGGTATACCGTACCTGTTATATTTTTTTATAAAATCAAGAATATCTTTGTCTTTATTAGTCCAGTCTGCTCTTATAACTAAAACTTCATGTTGAATTAGAAAATCAACTAATTCTTTAGTATTCAAAGTTGTTATCTTATTAAATTGACAAGTTACGCACCAGTCTGCAGTAACGTCAACTAACACAGACCTATTTTCATTTAAATAACTTTCTAAAGTTTTGTCATCATATTGTTCCCATATCAATTTGTTCTTTTGTAGATTCGAGTTTACAGAGATAATAAAGATATTTGTGATGACAAAAAGTACAGATGTAATAATGGTAAATTTACTTTTATTTTTGAGACAAGTAAAAATTAGGATTAATGATGTAAATAAGAATATGAATAAATTATTTATTTTGAAAAGATTAGTAATCCATACGAAAGATAATAACATTAATATCCCTAGGAAATATTTTAAATTATTCATCCATCCCCCAGGCCTTGGCAATAGCTTAACTATCTTTGGAATAATAATAAAACATAAATACGGAAATGAAAAACCAAGAGCAATGCTTAGAAATATTATTATAATATTTTGATTTGATGATCCCATTGAAAATCCAACTGCTGTTCCTAAAAAAGGTGCACTGCAAGGTGTAGCTAAAAGAGTTGCAAATACTCCTGAAAAATAGTGACCACTTTTACTATTAGTGTCTAAGAAATTATTAAGTTTAGATAAGACGTTTTCTGGTAAAATAATTTCAAAGAATCCGAGTAGATTTAAACTAAAAATTAATATTAAAACTAAAATAAAGATCAAAAAAAACTGATTTTGAAAATGAAAGCCCCATCCGACTGTCTCACCAATTGTTTTTAAAAAAATTACTGTAATGGCTAAAAAAAGAAATGACGTAACTATTCCAGCTACAGTTAGTGAACAATCAAACCTGATTTTATTATCGTCATCCTGAGTTAATCTAAGAAACGAATAAAGCTTTAAAGAAAGGATTGGCAGAACACATGGCATAAAGTTTAATATTAAGCCCCCAAGAAAAGCCAGAATTATAAAATAAATGATTTGGGTCTGTTTTTTTTTTTTATTGAAATCAAACGAGATTTCTTCGTAAACACTCCCATTTGAAATAGAAAAATCTATTGGACTGCTCAAAAATCCTATTTTATTGTCAAGAAAAACTTCAAATGATGATTTTAATTTTTTGACTTTGAGACTTGTATCTTCTGCGTGAGCAAATAATTCAATATTTTCGAATTCATCATTATTAATGAATTCAACACTTATTTTTTCACTTGAAACGATGTTTTGATCAATATTAAAATAATTCGATTTTCTTTTTGGAACAGTTTTATAACTCGCTAAAAATACATCAGACTTAACAACATTCTGAAGATTAAGATTTAATTTTTTAGTTTCCGAAATTGGTATACAAATTTCTTTACAAACAAGATAATCTAAATTAATTACATCATTTATTTTATCCATTTCATTTTTCTTAATTCTTATTGGAAAAATTACTTGGCCTTCATAACCAATTGTTGAAACACCATGATCTGTGAATTTTTCCGGAAAAGGGAATAAAACTTTTAATTTATTTTTAATAGAAGGATCTTTAAATTTAATTGTAATTGGAGCACCAGCATCACCTGGGTTTTTCCAGTATGTTTTCCACCCCTCTTGAAGTTCTATCTTTACACCAAAATAATAATTTTCTTCAACAAAAAACACTCCATTAGAAGGAATTATACTAACTAAAGCAGGATTATTTTTAATATTAAAATCTTGCGCAATAGTTAAATTTGCAAATAATAAAAATAAAATTTTAAAAAAATTTATAAACATAAGTCTTATTAATTGAATTAAAAAAAATATCTGTAATAATTTATATATGAAATATAAATATTTAAAGGGAAATATTATTTGTGCTTTGCCCCAGTTAAACGATATTTTTTTTTCTAAAAGTATAATTTACCTTACTCATCATAATAAAGATGGAGCAGTGGGAATTGTCCTTAACTATAAGATCATGACGATCAAAGCAGCACAACTTTTTAAGAAATTGAATATTGAAAATGTTTCAAAGAATTTGGAAACTGAGTTTCTATTTCATATAGGCGGCCCGCTAAATCAGAATAATGGATTCATATTACATACAAGAGATTATGAAAGTAAAAATACAATGAAAGTTTCCAAACAAGTTAAATTAACCTGTTCAACTGAAATTATTTCGGATATTGCACAAAACAAAGGTCCTAAACAATTTTTTATCTCGCTTGGTTATTCTGGTTGGGGACCAGGTCAACTTGAGGACGAGATAAAACAAAATAGCTGGATAAATTTAAATGAAGAATTAGATCTTCTTTTTGAAATTGATCCAGAGAAGAAGTGGAAAAACGCCCTTCAAAAAACTGGAATTGATTTTTCAAAACTATCAAACTCATTCGGCAATGCATAAATTCTAGTTCTGTCTAACAATTAGTTTGTCTAATTGATCTATGTCATTTTCAATAATTTCGAACTTTTCTTTTTTTTTTAAAATGTCTTTTAGTTTATTCGGATAATCAACCTTTTTTTTTACTGATTCTTTTACTGTTTTGATAAATTTACTGTAGTGAGCTGTAGCCAAGTATATTCTTCTTTCCTTTTTATTAAGTTGTTTCTCTCCAACTGAGAGACCAACAGCTGTGTGAGGATCTACGATCAGTTTATATCTATCAAAGATTTGATTAATTGTTTTTTTTGTTTCAAGGTCTGAAAGTCTACCATAACCAAAGGTTTTCCTCATATTTCTTAAATGACTTTTTGCTACTGAAAATTCTTTCGTATTTTCTAATTTATTAAATAGTTTTTCTATCATCTTTCCATTTTCATAAAAGTCAAATAAGAGCCTTTCAAAATTACTTGAAATCTGGATGTCCATACTTGGGCTTAAAGAGGTTAATGTTTTCTTAATTTTCATTTTTCCAGTTTTAAAAAACCGAGTAAGAATATCATTTTTATTTGAACCGATAATAATCTTTTTAATAGGTAAGCCCATTTTCTTACTAATATATCCGGCATAAGCATTTCCAAAGTTTCCTGAAGGAACGACAAAACTCATAGGATCAAATTTACTACTTACTCTGAAATAACTCCAAAAGTAGTAAACAATTTGTCCCATTATTCTTACCCAATTTATAGAATTTACAGCAGCTAAATTAATTTTCTTAGTTTCATTGTTTAATTTAAAGTAATTTTTTACCATCCTTTGACAGTCATCAAAGTTTCCTTTGACTGCTATATTGAAAACGTTTTTTTTTTTAACTGTAGTCATTTGTTTCCTCTGAATTTCACTTACTCTGTTTAATGGAAACAAAATAAAAATTTTCACATTATTGGATTTTGCACATCCATGAATTGCTGCTGAACCTGTATCTCCTGATGTTGCGCCAAGAATAGTGAGTTTTATTTTTCTTTTTTTTAATACGTAGTCATATATATTACCTAACAATTGTAATGCAAAATCTTTGAATGCATAAGTTGGACCATTAAAAAGATTTGCAATGTATTTGTGCTGATCAAGCTTATCAAATGATATTATTTCTTTTCCAAATGACCTTTTATATGAATTGATACAAATCTTTTTATATTCATTTACTGAAATCTCTCCTAGGACAAAATCTTTCGTTAATTCAAATGCCAGACTTGAATAGTCCAATTCTCTAAGAGAATCTAGTTCTTCCTGTGAGTACGATTTTATGCTATTTGGGACATATAATCCACCATCCTTGGCTAATCCGTTTAAAAGCACATCACCAAACTTTAAGTTTATATCACTACCTCTAGTTGATGAATAAATCATGTCTATTTAATTTTTTTTATATTCGCAAAAAAGAACACACCTATAAGACCGCAAGCAATCATAAACCAAGTAAGTGCGTATTGTAAATGATTGTTTCGTAAATATATCCGTGTTTGATTACCTAAAGGAAACCCGTTAGGTCCATTTTTAACAGCTTCTAGATAATATTGATTTTCAAAATTGATCTCAAGGTATTCACTCATTAATTCTGGTTCAACAAAGAACCAAGTGTTTGTATTAGTATCATTCTCGGGTTGAAAATATCCTTTTCTTCCTGATGTTCTGATCACAGCCTCAAAGGTTTGTAGATTCTTTGAAATATTAAGCAATCTTTTTTCCTTTTCTTTTATTTTGAGAGGAACCCAACCAGTGTCATATATAATGAACTTTCCTGAAGTTGTTTTTAATGGTACTAAAATATGAAAACCATTGTTACCTCTTTTACTTAATGCTGGCATGTACATTTCGAAATCATTCAGCAGTTGACCATCTACAAAAACTTTTCTGAATTCGTTTTTTTCAGGTTGATTCAAACTTAAAATACTAATAGGATCAGACTCGAAGCTGCTAATTCTTTGCGTTATCAAATCAGTTTTCCAGTTAAGCCTTTTTATCTGCCATCCAGAAAGACCAAGTAGTATTGATAAGGCAACAATGAAAGCAAATAAGGGAAATGGTCTTGGTTTGAAAGAGTAGCTATTTGAATTAAAATTAAATTTCATTCTTGTTTATGCGGCAGCCCACCAGTAAACAAATGTGAATAGAAACAACCAGACAACGTCTACAAAATGCCAATACCAAGCAGCAAATTCAAAACCTAAATGTTTGTTAGGTTTAAAATGACCTTTCAATGCCCTGAAGTAACAAACCAGTAAAAAGATTGAACCAACTATAACATGAAACCCGTGAAATCCAGTTGCCATGTAAAATGTTGAAGGATAAATACCGTCCTCAATTCCAAAGGTGGCGACTTTATATTCATAAGCTTGGAAACCAGTAAAAATTAAACCTAAAATGATGGTCAACAACAAAAACAACATAAAGTTTTTTCTATCATTGGACCTTAGTGCGTGATGCGCCCATGTTATAGTTCCACCGGATGCCAGCAAAATAAATGTGTTTAATAACGGAATGCCGAAGGGCGAGATTAGTTCAATGTCCTCAGGAGGGAAAACACCAGCTATTGAATCTTGTCGACCTATAAGCTCTGGACTTTCAGAACCAGGATAAAACGCAACATCAAAGAATGCCCAAAACCAAGCAGCAAAAAACATAACCTCAGACATTATAAAAAGAATCATGCCATATCTAAGGCCAATTTGGACAACATTATTATGATATCCCCCACCTTCTGACTCAGTAACAACATCTCTCCACCAAAGAATACTCGATAAAACAACAGCTACAGACCCTATGGTAAAGACCAAAGTTTTGCCTTCATGCATAAATAACACAAACCCTATCGCCATTATTAAAGCTGAGAATGAGGTTACGAGTGGCCAAGGACTAGGATCAACTAAATGATAGGGATGTTTCTGATTATTATCACTCATTTTTTCTTACATACATTGTATATGAGAGGGTTATTTCCTGCAAATCTTTGATAAATTTATCATCTTTAATTGAAGCGTCAACAAAAAAAGATACAGGCATACTGACCTCTTCATTTGCAGATAAAACCTGCTCTTCGAAGCAAAAGCATTCAATTTTATTAAAATATTGTCCAGCCTGTAAAGGACTAACATTGAAAACTGACATAGTTGTAATGGGTTTGTCAGAATTATTTTTTGCATTAAAAAAAGCTAAACTGTTTTCACCAATTTGAACTTCAATTTTTTTAACCTCTGGTTCGAACGAAATAACAGAATTTCTATCAATAGTAGAGTCGAACCTAACATCGATTTTTTCTTTAATTTTAAAACTGTCGTTCTCAACCGATATCTGAGGGGTCCCTCCGTACCCTGTAACTTTACAAAAAATTTTATAGAGTGGGACTGCTGCATAACTCAATGCCAACATTCCAAAGGCAAATGCCAATAGGTAAAAAGCTTGTTTAACTTTTTTATTTTGATTTCTTGCTATCATATTAAAATTTTAAAACTGTTATAAAGTAAAATATGGTGGCTAACAAAAACAAAGCCAGTCCTAAAGCTATATTTTTTTTATTTTTTTTCATTAAAATAGTGAATCAACAACAAGCGAAGAAAAGATCAAATATAAATATAAAATTGAAAATTTGAATAATTTTGGCGCAAAACCTGAGTGTTTCGAATCTTTACTCCTGAGTAATCTAAAAGATAAATAGCAAAAATAAATGTTTAATATCAGAGCAGAACTAAGAAAAAATAGCCCTGAATAACTTAAAATGTATGGCATAAGTGAAACCAAAAACAAAATAATAGCATATATCATAATCTGATTTTTAGTTACTCTTTTTCCCTTAACAACTGGAAGCATCGGAACGTTAGCTTTGGAATATTCTATATCTTTATACAGCGCTAGTGCCCAAAAATGTGGCGGAGTCCAAAAAAATATAATGCAAAATAACAAGATCGGAAAGAAACTAATATCATTGGCTGAGCAAACCCAACCAATCACTGGAGGGAAAGCTCCCGCTGCACCTCCAATTACAATATTTTGAGAAGTTCTTCTTTTAAGCCATACAGTGTATACAAATATGTAAAAAAAAATCGAAAAAGCTAAAAGGAAGGCTGCTTTGTAGTTTACAGCAAGACCTAAAACAATCGTCGAAATAACTGACAACACAACTCCGAAACCCAGTGCGTCAAGAGGTTCAACTTTTCCAATTGGAATCGGTCTTTTTTTTGTTCTCTCCATTAAAGAGTCAATATCTCTATCATACCACATGTTTATAGCACCAGATGCACCTGCTCCTATTGATATACAGAGTATTGAAATGAAAAAAAAGAAAGGATGTATGCTTTGTGGGGCAAGTACTACGCCACAAATTGATGTAAATACAGCAAGTGTCATTACCCTGGGTTTTAGCAAAGAAAGAAAATCACCAACTGAACTATCATTTGAACCCAGAATTTGAGCGTTGTATTTCAACGATTTGGACTGCAACACATTCTCCTCTTTGTTGACAGTAACTTACTTTACTTTCGGCAAATCGTCAAATGAATGGAACGGTGGAGGAGAACTTAATTGCCATTCGAAAGTAGTAGCTCCCTTGCCCCATGGATTTTTTAGCGCTTTTCGCGACCTCATGTATGCTTCTAATATTACGAAAACAAAGAAAAAAGCAGCAAAAACTGATATGTAAGCACCAATGCTTGATACATAATTCCAGCCAGCAAAAGCATCAGGATAGTCCGGTATTCTTCGTGGCATACCGGCTAAGCCTGAGAAGTGCATAGGAAAAAATGTGATATTTACGCCTATAAATGTTAACCAAAAATGAATTTTACCAAGTATTTCACTGTATTCAATACCTGACATTTTGCTAAACCAATAATAAAAGCCTGAATAAATTGAGAAAAGTGCGCCCATGGACATAACATAATGGAAGTGTGCGACTACATAGTAAGTATCGTGAAGTGCAACATCAATACCTGTATTCGCAAGAACCACGCCTGTTACCCCACCAAGTGTAAATAAAAATATCATCGCAATTGCAAATAACATTGGAGTTTTAAATTCAATCGATCCACCCCACATAGTTGCAATCCAACTGAAGATCTTAATACCAGTAGGAACAGCTATGACCATTGTTGCCGCGAGAAAATAAGCTCTAGTATCTACGTCCAAACCTGTTGTATACATGTGGTGTGCCCAAACAACAAATCCCACAACCCCAATAGCGGCCATTGCATATGCCATACCAAGGTAACCAAAAATAGGTTTCTTTGAAAAAGTTGAAACAACATGGCTGATTATTCCAAATCCAGGAAGAATTAGGATATAAACTTCTGGGTGACCAAAGAACCAAAACAAATGCTGAAAAAGAATTGGGTCACCACCCATTTCGGCGTTAAAGAATGCTGTTCCGAAGTTTCTATCGGTAAGCATCATAGTGATTGCTCCTGCTAAAACTGGAAGTGAGAGCAATAAAAGAAAAGCAGTTATCAAAATCGACCAGGCAAAAAGTGGCATTTTATGCATTGTCATTCCAGGTGCACGCATATTGAAGATAGTTGTTATAAAGTTAATTGCGCCTAAGATTGAAGAGGCTCCAGCTAGATGCATTGATAGTATTGCCATATCAACGGCTGGTCCTCCATGTCCACTTGTGGACAGAGGAGCGTAAAGCGTCCAACCAGGACCTGCTCCATCGCCTACAAAAGCGGAGCCAATAAGTAAAATAATAGATGGTGGAAGAAGCCAAAAGCTTAAATTATTCATCCTTGGAAAGGCCATGTCAGGTGCGCCGATAAGTAGAGGAACAAAATAGTTTCCAAAACCACCCACCATTGCTGGCATAATCATAAAGAATATCATAAGAAGGCCGTGCGCTGTAATCCATACATTATATCTTTGATAATCGTCACCGAGTATTTGCATACCAGGTTCAGCCAATTCCATTCTTATTAAAAGAGAAAAAATACCACCAATAAGACCAGCAATAATAGCGAATACGAGATAAAGAACACCAATATCTTTATGGTTGGTTGAAAAAAAATATCTTTTAAAAAAAGATGGTGCATGACTTGACATAATTTAGACCTTTCTTATTTTTTTGCATAATTGTTATTGTTATCGCTTGCGAATTCTTCTTTAGCTGTCTCAACCCATGAAGCAAATTCTTCTTCCGTGACTGCTTTGATAGAGATTGGCATAAAGCCGTGTCCTACACCACATAACTCAGAGCATTGACCATAATACATACCTGGCTCTTTAATGTTAAAGTAGGTTTCATTTAATCTGCCTGGGATCGCATCCATCTTTACTCCAAGTGAAGGAACAGCCCAAGAGTGAATGACGCCAGCTGGATCACTTGTAATCTGCATTTTGATGTTTTTATTAACTGGAACTACAAGTTCGTAGTCAGTTGTTAATAATCTGGGTTGTCCTTCTTCAAGTTCATCCTCTTCAACAATAACTGAGTCAAATGTAATTCCGTCGTGATCTGGATATTCATATCCCCACCACCATGTATAGCCTGTTGCTTTAATGGTCATATCGATGTTCGTGAAATCATTTTGATTATACAAGAGTCTAAAAGAAGGAATAGCTATGACAACAAGAAGAAGTACAGGAATGAGTGTCCAAGCTATTTCTAAAGTTGCATTGTGAGTTGTTGTTGAAGGTTTTTTATTATTTTTCGCACTAAATCTTATACAAACGTAAGCTAGAAGAAAAAATACAAATACTGTGATTGCTGTTATTATCCAAAATACAAAATCGTGGAAATCGATTAATTGTTGCATTAAAGGTGAACCTGCTTCTTGAAAACCAAGCTGCCATTCGGTGGGTTGACCTTTTGCAAAAATCTGATTAGCTGCAAAAAGAGATGATAAAAAAGTAAAAAATTTCATAATTCCACACATATATTAATATTAACCTAATATAATGATCATTTAGAAAAAAACAAATAATTATTCATTAAAAATTAATAAAAATTCTTTACATATATTATATATTAGTGTTTTTTTTTTAATCATTAATATATTTACAGTTAATCTTAAATATCGAGGTAAAATGAAAACTATAAAAAAAGACTGGAATGAAGAAAAAATAAAATCATCAGTTAATGAATTATTAGATAATTTCAACGAAGGAGAATTGTTTGTAGAAGAAGTTTACTCCGAAAATATTTTTTTTGACGATAATAAAATTAAAAACGCAAGTTATGACCAGGATAAAGGGTTTGGTTTGAGAACAGTAAACAATGATTCTGTAAATTTCGCACATAATACTGAATTGTCAGACGAAGCTTTTTCAAAAGCAATGAAGTCAGTAAAAGAACAACAAAAATTAAACCCCAATCCACCTAAATTCAAAAGTTTAAACAGTAATTTATCTCTTTACACAAATGAAAACCCTATTGATAAAGTGACTTTAACTCAAAAAATTAATTTTCTTAATAAAGTTAATACATTCGCAAGAAAAATTGACGAACGAGTTAAAGAAGTTTCAGTAAGTTTGAACGGTAATCACCAAAATATAGAAGTTATTACAAAAAATGGAGATATTTTCTATGACTCTAGGCCTTTAGTAAGAATGAATATAAACATTACAGTTCAAAAAAAAAATAAAGTAGAAACTGGCTCTTTTGGAATGGGTGGCAGATATTTATACGATGAACTTTTAAATGAAAGTAACTGGAAAAACGGAGTAGAAAAAGCCTACGAACAAGCAATAGTAAAATTATCAGCAAAAGAAACACCAGCTGGTGAACAAACTGTAATTCTTGGACCTGGCTGGCCAGGTATCCTTTTACATGAAGCAATTGGTCACGGACTTGAAGGTGACTTTAATAGAAAAAAAACCTCTGCTTTTTTTGATCTTGTTGGGAACAAGATTGCTTCTGATCAAGTTTCAGTAGTGGATGATGGTACTATTAACAAAAGAAGAGGGTCTCTAACTATTGATGATGAAGGCACACCCTCTCAAAACACAATGTTAATTGAAAATGGTATACTAAAAGGTTTTATGCATGATCGATTAAATGCAGGATTAATGAATCAAAGTCCAACTGGAAACGGAAGACGTCAAAGTTATTCTCACTTACCAATGCCAAGGATGACAAATACCTATATGTTAAATGGTAAATATGAACATGATGAACTTATAAAATCTACAAAAAAAGGAATTTACGCATCTCAATTTAGCGGTGGACAAGTTGATATCACCTCTGGAAAATTTGTTTTCAGTGCATCAGAGGCTTACGAAATAATAGACGGTAAAATTTGCAGTCCATTAAAAGGAGCTACTTTAATAGGTAATGGTCCTGAAATACTTAAAGAAGTTACAATGGTCGCCAACAATTTAAAATTGGATGACGGTATTGGAACCTGTGGTAAAGAGGGTCAAAGTGTTCCTGTTGGAGTAGGTCAACCAAGTTTAAAAGTTAAGAATTTAACAGTCGGTGGAACAATCTAATTCTTTGATTTATCAAATAATTCTTCCTCATATGAGATAAATGATTGAATCATACCTTCCCAAAGCTTTCTAACTAATTCTCTTGGTATACCTCTCTTAGATGCTTCAGAATCTAAACTTTCTAATATCTTTGAAATTCTTTCTTGATCAATAATTTGATTTCTATTTTTAAATTTGACAATTTCAGTTACAAGATCTTTTCTTTCAGAAATTAAGTTGAGAATTTTAAGGTCTATCTCATCTATTTTTGTTCTTATACTTCTTATTTTTTCAGATTTGTTCATAAATTATTTAAAATAATTATTTGTATATAGCATATCAATATTATTAGACCATTGATTTAAATATAATTTTTTCCATTTTTCCGCTGGTGATTCTCCAGAATTTATTATTTCGATAAGAGGTGCCAGAAAGTAATCTTCAGTTTTCCCAGAATTTTCTATATTTCTTTTTTTAAGTCCAATTAATGATAAATCTATTATTTTTTTCGAGAAATTCTTTAAATTCTCTCTGTCCGGGGTAAAAGAATTAAACCCATTAATTCTTACTTCTTTATAGAAGTTTTTAACCTGCTCATAATTCCAAGATTTAATCATATTAGATACTTGATCAAGTATTTCTTCATCATATAAAATTCCTGTCCAAAATGCGGGAAGTGCACAAACTCTAGACCACGGTCCTCCATCTGCACCTCTAAGTTCTATAAATGATTTCAGTCTAACTTCTGGAAAAACAGTAGTTAAATGAATTTCCCAGTCTTTCATTTCTGGTTCTATTGATTTATCTAATTTAATTTTATTTTCTAAAAATTGTTTGAAATTTTTTCCTGAAAAATCTATATATTTGTTATCTCTTACTATAAAATACATTGGAACATCAAGAAGATAGTCAACATATCTCTCAAACGAAAAATCATCCTCATAAATAAAAGGCAGAAGCCCGCACCTATCATTATCTGTTTTAGTCCATATATGAGATCTGTAACTAAGAAATTCTGTGAGTTTGCCTTCAATAAATGGCGAGTTTGCATATAAAGCAATTATTACAGGCTGAATGGATTGAGCTACTCTAAACTTTTTTTTCATATCAGACTCAGATTCAAAGTCAAAATTGGCCTGAATGGTGGTTGTCCTTTTCATCATATCTAAACCCATTTCTCCAACTAGTGGCATATATTTACTCATTATTTCGTATCTTTTTTTTGGCACTAGTTTAAGGTCAGATAATTTCCATTTTGGAAGCACTCCAATTCCCATAAACTCGATTTCATAATTTCTGCAAACAGCATTAAGCTCATCTTGGTGTAAATTCACTTCTTTGCATGTTTCAAATAAATTTTTAACTGGTGCACCAGATAGTTCTATTTGTCCACCTGGCTCCAAAGTGATTGAGGTCGCATCTTTTTTCAAGCCGATAATTTTTTTGTCTTCAATTATTTTTTGCCATTTGTACTTTGAACATAATTCACTAAATATTTTCTGAATCTCGTCGAAAGTAATTGGTCTGAGATCTTTTTTTTTAAAACCAAATTTCTCATGTTCGGTTCCAATCCTCCAATCTTCTTTAGCCTTGCATCCGCTTGACAATTTAGCAATCAAATTTTCTTTACTTAAAACTTCTGTCACTCTAGCAAAGCCCTTACACATGATAAAGAATATATTGCTGCCGTGTCAGCTTTTAAAATGTTGTTTCCTAGACTTATTTTATAAGCTTTTTTATCCTTAAAATGTTCCCTATCCGCAAAAGACCAACCACCTACTGGGCCAATAAAAATTGCAAATTTTTTGTATTCTTTAATAATTTTTTTCGCACTCAATATTTGATTTCCACCTGTTTCATCACACAAAAATATAATCCTTTCGTTATCCCAGTCTTCAAGAAGCTCGGGTAAGGAAACAGGATGAGATATTTCAGGTAAAGATAATGAATCACTTTGCTCAACAGCTTCAATTGATATTTTTTTAAATCTGTTAATATTTATTTGGATTCTAGAAGAGAACTCGCTAAACATTGGTACGATTTTCTTTACTCCAATTTCAGAAATTTTTTCAACAAGATTATTCATATTTTTAATTTTTATCAAAGCAAAACAAAGCCAGATGTCAGGTAAAATAATTTTTTTCCTTACTAAATTTACAGGTATTATCGACTTTTCAACATTTAAATCAAGCTTACACTCCCATTCATAATTAGAATTAAATGCAATTATAGAATCTCCAGTTCTCTTTCTCATAACATTTTTGAGATAATGCATTTGTTTTGAATCAAGTAAAATTTTATGATCTTTTACAATTTTTTTTTCAAAGTATATTCTAATTTTGGGCATAACTTTATATGAAGATTTGAGCATAATGTTTAAAAAAATTACAAAAAAAAGCAAGAATTTATTAATTCTCGGACGATATAATAACCCCGTAGGAGCGTATCTACTTATGTGGCCCTGTTATTGGGGAGCTTTATCAATTTCTAATCTTAACTATAGTTTGCTCCAGTGCCTAATTCTTTTCACCTTGGGTTCATTTGTAATGAGAGGAGCTGGTTGTTGTATTAATGACATTTTTGATAGAGATTTTGATAGAAAAATCAAAAGGACAAAAAAAAGACCACTTGCATCAGGTTCATTAAATGTCATTGAATCAATAATTTTTACTTTATTTCAGTTGCTTTTAGGTTTGATTATTCTGTTACAATTTGAAACAAATGTAATAATTTTAAGTTTGATGATTATGCCTTTAGTTTTAACCTACCCTCTATTCAAAAGATTTACTTATTTTCCTCAAATAATTTTAGGATTAGCTTTTAATTGGGGTGTTTTAGTTGGATATCAGAGTCAAACTGAAAATTTTAATTTATCAATATTGTATTTATATTTTGCTGGCGTTTTTCTTACAACAGCATACGACACAGTTTATGGTTTTCAAGATATAAAAGGAGATAAAACAATAGGTTTAAAGTCTTTGGCAATCCTCTTTGAAAAAAAAAGAAAATCTTTATGTCTAATATACGTATTAAGTTCAATCTTTTTTTCGATATTTTTTTTTGAAACTTACGCTAATACTTTTTTAAGTGTGGTCTCAAGTTTAATCGTATTTTCGTTGCTCATAAAACAGTTTCTAGATTTTGAAAATGGAATAGAAATTAATAAGATATTCAAATCAAATGTTAAAACTGGCGGGATTATTGCTTTTCTAATAATTCTGCAGAACTATCTGTGAGGTAAAATTATATATCTTACATTACAATTATCTACGTTTTCCCATGAAATTTTTTCCCAATATTTTTTTGCATCTTCATAAGATTCGAAAGGACCATACCTTTCTTTTTTAGAATCATCTACAAATTCATTGAAAGATGTGTTTTTATAAAGTCCACCTACGACAAAGTAACTCATAAAAAAAATACTATTCTCATATTGTATTTATAGCAAATTAAAATATAAATTAAGATTCTATGGATAAGAACTTTCTAAAAACGATTCTCGATAGACTGAGTAAAATGGGATGTCATGAGGCTGATGTGTTTTTTTCAAAATCAAAAACGTCAAGTTGTTCCTCAAGACTTGGAAAAATTGAAAAAAAAGAAGAATCATCCACTAATGAAATTGGGATCAGAGCAATTATTAATAAGAAGCAGTCCATTGTGTCAACAACCAATCTAGAAAAACAGAATGTTTATAATCTAACTGAAAAAGTTGTTGAAATGGCAAAAGTTGTACCTGAAAACCAGTACTGCGGTTTAGCTGAATCAAATAAAATTAAACAAGTAAGCAAGCAAGAGGTTCAAAAGTTAGAAATTTGTGACACTTATGAACCGACAATGAGTTTAATTGAAAAAGAAGTTATCAAACTTGAAGAAAGTGCTTTAGATAATAAAGAAATTACAAATTCTGAAGGAGCTGAAATAGCTTATTCAAAAAATTCAATCTGTCTGCTTGGTTCAAATGGACTTGAAATTGAGATGGAAAAAACTCATAGTGATTTTATAATTGCAGTTCTTGCAGGTTCAAAGGATTCAATGGAAAGAGAATATGATTATAAATCTAAGGTGTTTTATAATGAATTAGGTGATTTTGAAAAAATTGGAAAAGAAGTTTCACAAAATGCAATTAAAAAATTAAATTCTAGAAAATTAAAAACTTGCAAGTCAGATGTAATATTTGACTCAAAAGTTTCTTCGAGTCTTCTTAGAAATTTATTTAGTGCCAGTAACGCCCAGTCAATTATAAAAGGAATTAGCTTCCTGAAAGATAAAATAAACAACAAAGTCTTTAATGATCAAATTTCTATAATTGATAATCCATTAATGCCAAAGAAATTAAGATCGAAAATTTCAGATTGTGAAGGCATTCAATCAAAAAAAAAATTTTTAATTGAAAAGGGATATTTAAAATTTTTCTTCAATTCTCTCTCATCAGCTAAGCAAATTAAACATGAACCATCAGGTCACGCCACTAGATCTGCTTCCTCAATACCCTCTGTTTCTTATTCTAATTTATATATGGAGAATGGAGAAGTATCGAAACTTGATATGATAAAATCTCTGAAAAAAGGTCTTCTCATAACAGAACTTATGGGAAGTTCTATAAATTATTCTAATGGTGACTACAGTAGAGGAGCATCAGGTTTTTGGATTGAGAATGGTGAAATTTGTTATCCTGTTTCAGAAATTACCATTGCGGGTAATCTTGTAGATATATTTATGTCTTTAATTCCAGCAAATGACCTGGAATTTAATTTTGGAATAAACGCACCTTCATGCCTTGTAGAAAACTTAACTCTTGGTGGAAAATAATTGTCTGAACCATTTTTACCTTCCTTTCTCGAGGATGTCTCAAAAAAGGTAATTTTAGAGGCGGGAAAAATTGCAATGTCGCTCAAAAATAATATTACGGTTAAGTACAAATCAGAAAATCAGCCAGTTACTGACGTGGATATAAAAATTGATAATTTCTTGAAATCTTCTTTTAAAAATACTACACCTAATTACGGTTGGATATCTGAAGAGACCGTTGACGATGGCTCAAGGTTAAACTCTGATTATTTCTGGTGTGTGGATCCAATTGATGGAACAAGATCTTATATTAACAAAAAACCAGAATATACAATCTCTGTAGCTCTTATAAAAAAGAATGAACCGGTTTTCGGCTTAATCTTAAACCCTGAAACAAAAGAACTTTTCTCTGCAGTAAAAAATAAAGGTGCATTTTGCAATGAAAAAAAAATTAAAGTAAATCAAAATATAGACCTTTATTCTTCAATATATGGAATAAGTAGTTCTGAAGTGAAGAAATTAAAGAAATATGAATGTTTTAATCAAGACAATACAATCAAAATGGGTTCCATAGCTTATAAAATTGCCTTAGTTGCAAAAGGTACAATGGATGTAGCGATAAGTTTTACCAAAAAAAATGATTGGGATATTGCTGCAGCTGATTTGATTTTGAGAGAAGCAGGTGGATATCTAAAAAATATTTCTGGAAATAAAATGATTTATAACAGCAGTCAAATGCAGGTAGATTCTATATTAGCTAGTAATAGTATATTAATTGAAAAATTATGTACTGAATTGAATGAATGTAAAAAATAAAAACACAATCAGATTGCTGAAACGTCTTTTTGCAAATTATGTAAGAAAACACCACTCTAAATTAATTATCTCTATTTTTTGTATGATAGTTGTTGCAGGCGCAACTGCATTAAATGCTTGGATGATGCAACCGGTCCTCGATGAAATATTTATTAATAAAAATAAAACATTAATTGTTCTTATTCCAATTGCTGTGATAGCTATTGCAATTTTTAAAGGGATAGCTTCATATGTCCAATCAATTTTTATGAGTTTTATTGGTTATAGATTAGTCGCAGATGTACAAAATCAGATGTTTAGGGCAGCAATCAGATGTGATTTGTCTTTCCATAATGAAATTAATTCCGGAACAATGGTATCAAGGTTCATTGCAGATGTAGGTGCGCTATCCAGAGGAGTTCACAATGTCATAATAAATATAATTAAAGATTCATTTACATTTGTTTTTTTAATTGGCGTAATGTTCTATCATGACACAAAACTTGCTTTTTTAGCTCTTTTTGTTTTTCCTATAGCTATCTATCCAATTAGAAGAATAGGTAAAAGATTAAGAAAAATTTCTAAAAGCACTCAAGTAGGATTTGGGATGCTTACATCAAAATTATCAGAATCGTTTTCTGCGATAAAAACAATAAAGGCATTTGGTTCAGAAAACTTTGAATCAAAAAGAATCGATAAAGAAATATTAAATATTTTTAACCTTACATACAAATCAACAAAGGTAAATTCAATAGCAAGGCCTTTGATGGAAATTATCAGTGGATGTGCTATTGGAGCAATAATATTTATTGGGGGAAGCCAAGTTATTCAGGGGCAAACTACCCCAGGTACTTTCTTTTCATTTCTAACAGCTTTACTAATGGCGTATCAACCTGTCAAATCGTTGGCAAGTTTAAATGCAACACTACAAATAGCTATGGCGTCAGCAGAAAGAGTTTTTGAGATTTTGGATAAGAAGCCATTAATGAAAGAAACAAAATATCCAAAAGATAATATGATAGATTTAAAGAACAAAAATAATATTAATATATCAAAAATTTCTTTTAAATATCCTAATTCAACAAAACTTATTCTTAAAAATATTAATTTAAAAATCTATAATGGAGAAAGAGTTGCTTTGGTTGGGTATTCTGGTGCTGGTAAAACAACTCTCCTAAATCTTCTACCAAGATTTTTTGATCCATATAAAGGTAAAATTGAAATTGGAGGAATTGATGTTAAAGATTTAAGTTTTAATTTTATAAGAAACTATTTCTCCTTAGTTAGTCAAGATATCGTTTTATTTGACGAAACGATTAAATATAATATCTGTTACGGCTCAAATAAATATTCAAAAGCAGACCTCCAAAACGCTTGTAAAAAATCTCACTGTACAGAATTTATTAAAAAATTTCCAAAAGGATTAAATGAAATAATTGGTGAAAACGGATCTAAGCTCTCTGGAGGACAGAAACAAAGGGTTGCAATTGCACGTGCTTTTATTAGAAACTCTCCATTCCTTCTTTTAGATGAAGCGACTTCTTCATTGGATTCAATGTCAGAGAAAAAAATTCATGATTCTTTGAATAAACTAATTTCAAATAAAACAGCATTAATTATAGCACATAGATTATCAACCGTGATTGATGCCGACAGAATAGTTATCATCAATAATGGTGAAATTGTAGATATTGGAAAGCATTCCACTTTAATAAAAAGCTCTAAAATTTACAGACATCTACATGAGTTACAATTCAAAACGAAAAAATGAAAAGAATTTTTAAACATAAATATTTTCAATTATTTTTAGGTTGGATCGTATCATTTTATTTAAAGCTTTGTTTCCAAACCTCTATTTGGTTTACAAAGAACTCAGAAATTGTGGAAAAGCATATAAAAAAAAATAAGAGCTTTATAGTCTGCTTTTGGCATAATAGGTTGCTTATGACAGTTTTTTGCTGGAAATGGCCCAAAGAATTTAAAATGCTTATTTCTGGACATGCCGACGGAAAAATAATTTCCAACGCCATATCCCATTTTGGAATTGAGACAATAACCGGGTCCTCGAGGAAACATAATTTATCTTCCTTAAAAGAAATATTAAAACAAATTAACAATGATAGTATAATAGGGATCACTCCAGATGGTCCAAAAGGTCCTAATGAGGAAGTAAAAAAAGGTCTTATCTCACTTTTAAAAAAAACAAATGTTCCAGTTTTACCATTAAGTTATTCAGCTAAATTTAAATTTACAATAAATACGTGGGATAAATTCATTTTTGTAACGCCGTTCAACAAATTTGTGGCAGTTTGGGGAAATCCATTTCAATTTGATAAAAATAAAACACTTGCTGAAAATAAATTAATTTTAGAAAAAGAAATAAAAAGAGTAACGATGTTATCAGACAATCTCTCGAATTAGTTATGCTGTTATTAATTTATAGATATTTATCAAATTTATTTTTTATTCCTATCTTATTCTTTTTTTTTCTTCGTTTTTTATTTTCAAAAGAAACTATTTCGAGTGTTCTTGAGAAATTTTCAATTTCAAGAAAAAAAAGACCTGAAGGAGATTTAATCTGGATTAATGGTGTTAGTGTTGGTGAATCAAAGACTGGGATCACAGTTGCGAGAGAAATAAAAAAAATAAAACCCAAATCGTCAATTTTATTTAGCACATCAACTCTTAGTGCGTACAATTTATTATCTAAGTCAAAAAATAATTTTGTTGTTATTTTTTTTCCGATAGACATTGATTTTTTAATAAAAAGATTCTTAAAATATTGGAATCCAAGTTCAGTAATTTTTATTGAGTCTGAAATTTGGCCGAATATATTCTATATTTTGAAAGAAAAGTCTATCAAACTCTCTATTTTAAATGCTCGAATATCAAAAAAATCATTCATTAATTGGAAAAGAATAAGTTTTTTTTCTAAATCTGTTTTTCCACTGATCGATCAGTGTTACACACAAAATAATGACTCATTAAAAAGGTTTAGAGAACTTGGAACAAAAAATGTTAAAAGAATACAAAACTTAAAATATATTTCTCAAGGCTTAGTAGTTGATAGTGTTGCTTATAAAAAAATTTTTGAACAGATCAAATCAAAAAGAGTTGTAACTCTATTTAGTTCGCATGCAGAAGAAGAAAAAATGTTTGCAGATATTTTTAAAGTTTTATCAAAAGATTTTAGTAATTTGTTTTTTATTATTATTCCTAGACATATTAACAGAATAAAAAAAATTACAGATCAATTTAAAAAAGATAAGTTTTTATTTCTTTTAAGAAATGAAGATAATTTCAAAATTTCTAATGAAAAGATTTTGTTAGTTAATACATTTGGTGAATTAGGAATTTTTTTCAAATTATCAGAAATTGCAATTGTAGGTGGTTCATTTAGCAACCATGGCGGACATAACCCAATAGAAACAAAAGATTTTAATTGTTCATTGATCTTTGGCCCGCACATGGAAAACTTTGAAGATATAAAAGACGACATTATTAAATACAAAGCGGGGTTCGAAGTCAAAAATTCATCTCAGCTTGTTCGATTGATTTCAAGACTTTTAAAAGATAAAAAATTAAATAGAGAAACTAATCGAAAATTTAAAACTCTTTGTAAAAATCAGTTTTACAAGTCAAAGTCTATGCTAAGAAGTATTATAAAATGATGCAAAAAATTTGGAAATCTAAAAATCTTTTTAATTTATTACTCTTTCCTTTTTCAATATTATACTATTTATGTTTCATTATTTACAAGATAAGTAACAAAGAAAAAAAATGTAACATTCCAGTTTTGTGTGTTGGAAATATTACACTTGGTGGAGCTGGAAAAACTCCAACTGTAATAGAAATAAGACAGATTCTAACAAAAAATTTTAAAAAAATATTTGTTTTAACCAGAGGTTATAAAGGAACAGCAAAAGGTCCTTTGATAGTCTCAAAGGATCACTCATTTCACGAAGTTGGTGAGGAAAGTCTTTTACATTCACACTTTGGCTTGACCTGTGTCTCCAAAAAAAAATTTTTAGGAGCAAAGTTCTGTGAGGCTCAAGGTGGAAAGTTAATAATAATGGATGACGGGTTGCAGAGCATAGATATAAAAAAAGATTGTAAAGTTTTAGTTATTGATAGTGAATACGGTTTTGGTAATAAAAACATTTTTCCATCTGGTCCTTTAAGAGAACCTATTAATAGTGGTATTAAAAATTGCGATCTAATTCTAATCATTGGAAATAATAGTAATATTTTTGAAAAGAATATGATTCCAAAACAAAAAGTTTTTATGGCAAAAAAAGAAATAAGTATCGAATCATGCAAGAATAAAAACTTATTTGTGTTTTCAGCACTTGGAAATAATACAAATTTTCACAATTCACTATTACATTCTGGTTTTACAATCAAAAGAATAAAAAGTTTCTCCGATCACTACATTTTCAAAAAAAATGATATTTTGAGTATACTAAATGTAGCAAAAAAAGAAAATCTCACCGTTGTTTGTACAAAAAAAGACTATATAAAAGTTCCTGAAGAATTTAAGAATAAAATAAAACCTGTAAATCTAAATTTGAAAATTGAAAAGAAAAAAAAATTTGAAAAGAGAGTTTTGGAATGCCTTTATGCTAATTAAGTTCATATTTTAGAAGGACCTCTGGGTCTACAGATGTATTGTTTAAATAAACGCCCCAATGAAGATGAGGACCTGTTGCTCTTCCTGTCATACCAATTGAGCCGATTTTTTGGCCTTGCAACACTTTTTCTCCTTTTTCAACAAAAACTTCCTTCAAGTGAGCAAAAATTGAAATTAGTCCTAAGCCATGATCCATTATCACAGTATTTCCAGTGAAGAACATATCCTCTTCCACTAATTTGATAATTCCTGAAGAGGGGGCAATCACGCTTGTACCTTCCTTTGCAGCAATATCTATTCCAGCATGAGGTCTTCTTGGTTTGGAATTAAGGATTCGTTGACTTCCATAAAACCCTGACATTCTTCCTTTTGAAGGCAATATAAATTTTTCATTAAAAAGTCTTGTTTTGTAACCAATTAATTTTGCTTTTTTTATTTTATTCTGATCAGATATTATTTTGTTTAAATCCTCTTTCGAAGGTTCAACCTTTTTCCTGGGAAGACCTTTAATATTTTCAATTTTGTATTTTTTTTTTGAAACTGTGAATTTTTTTACTTTATCATTTATTTCAATTTTTACATTTTCTTTATATTTTCTCCCAAATGCATAGATAAATCTTCCTTTTTCAAAAACTTCGACTTGTTTATTGTCAATTTTTAATTTACTTCCATTCTCAAGATTTCCTGTTATGACCCCTCCCTCGCAAAAACAACCGAAAATTTTAGGAAATGTTTCAGCTTTAAAATTCACTGGAAAAATAAGAATGATAAAAAAAATTAAAAACATTATATTTTTTTAGCTTTAGTTTTACTTGTTGCAAACTCTATCTCAATTATATCGTTATGTTTAATCTCTAAATCATTTTTGATTATAACATCTTCTTTTCTTATAACAGCAAAACCCCTCTTCAATGTTTGTTTATATGACAAAATTGAAAGTTCTTTAGATTTTGAATTAAATCGTTCTTTTTTAGTATCAAGATTCTGATTTATAAAAAAAGTACTTTTTTCAAAATTATTTAAAACTTTAGATAACTCTAGTTTCACCATATTAGATAGATTACTAGGTGAAAACTTTTGGATAACTCTGTATAAATTTATCTTCATATTTTTAAAAACTGAGTTTAAAAAATTTTTTAGACCTTGTTCATGGTAATCTAATTCCTGAAAATGATTATTCACCGTTTCTAATAATTCAGGTATTTTAGACGATAATAATTTAAGACTTAATTTGTGGTTATCAAAAAAATGAGCAAATATCTTTTTTAATTTACTTTCTGAATCCAATAGTCTAATAAGAATTTCCTTTCTATTAGGCAATATCATTTCAACTGCAGCTGAAGGTGTTGGAGCTCTGAGATCAGAGACAAGATCACACAAAGTGTAATCTGTTTCGTGTCCAACAGCAGAAACAATTGGTATTTTTGACTCAAAGATTTTTTTTACCAATAATTCTTCATTAAATGGCATTAAATCCTCTAAACTACCGCCTCCTCTGGCAATTATTATAACATCAACTGAATTGTCTTTTTTAATATTAAAATACTCAATCCCTCTAATTATGTCATCTAAGCATTTTTCTCCCTGAACATTTGAGGGATAAATTAGTAATTTTGTTGGAAATCTATCAGATACTCTGTGAATTATATCTTTGATAACTGCTCCCGATTCTGATGTGATAACCCCAATTGAATTTGGAAATTTCGAGATTTCTTTCTTTTTTGATTCATCAAAAAAACCAAGTTCAGCTAATCTTCTTTTCCTTTGTTCAAGAAGTTTTAACAAATTGCCTTCGCCCTCAAAAACTATTTGCTGAACAATCAATTGATACTTGGATTGTTGTGAGTATGTTGTAACTTTCCCTTTGATTTCAACTTTTATACCATCTTCTAAATTTATTTTGAGACGGGGGACAACTGATCTCCAACAAATAGCAGAAATAACACTTTCTTCATCCTTCAATGAAAAATAGATATGACCAGAACCATGTTTTTTCACTTGTGACACTTCTCCAATAACTGAAACAATTTGAAATTTATTTTCTATCAAATTTTTGATAGAATAGTTTAATTGAGAGACTGTGAATTTTTCAATATTTGAAAGAATATTCATGTTTCAAATTTAGTTTAAAAAAATCAAAAAAGGAATAATTTCTTGAATATTTTAGTCTTAGGTGGTGGTGGAAGAGAACATGCAATATGCTGGGCTGTAAGAAAATCCAGAAAATGTCGTTCTTTATTCTGCATCCCAGGAAATGCAGGAATATCAGAAATTGCGGTTTGTAAAAACTTAGATTTAAATAAAAAAAATGAATTAATAAAATTCTGTAAAAAACAAGAAATTGATTTAGTAATTATTGGTCCTGAACAATTTTTAGAGGACGGTCTAAGTGATTATATAAAATCAAAAGGTATACCCGTTTTTGGTCCTAGTAAAAAAGCGTCTAAGCTCGAATCATCGAAGTCTTTTGCAAAAAGATTTCTAATAAAAAACAAAATTAATACAGCTAAATACAAAGAATTTAAATCGTTTAATTCAGCTGTTCATTATGTATCTGTAACAAAATACCCAATTGTTATAAAAGCAGATGGATTAGCAGCAGGAAAGGGCGTAATTATTTGCAAAAACAAACGCGAAGCAATCAATGGTCTAGATGAAATAATGAAAAAAAAAAAATTTGGTTCGGCCGGAAAAAAAGTAATTATTGAGGAATATTTGTCAGGTTTTGAGGTTAGTTATTTCGCTTTCTTTGATAAAAATGGTTTTGCTAAACTAGGTTACGCGCTAGATCACAAAAGAGCTTTCAACAATGATGAAGGCCCGAATACCGGGGGAATGGGCTGCTTTAGTCCAACGAAAAAAATGACAAAAAAAATCCAAAATCAAATCGAAAAAAAAATTTTAATTCCAACATCATTAGGACTTAAAAAAGATAAATTGGTATACAGAGGCATACTTTTTTTTGGTCTAATGATAACCTCACAGGGGCCTTTCGTTATTGAATATAATGTAAGATTCGGAGATCCAGAGTGTCAAACTTTATTAAGAAACTTACAAACTGATATTTTAAAAATTATTGATTATAACTTGAAAGATAAGCTTTCTGATTTGACCATAAGAAATAAAAAACAATCTGTTGTATGCGTTGTAGTTGCTTCCAAAGGATATCCTGGCAACTATAAAAAGAATAAAGTTATTAGTAATCTGTCAAAGGCAAAATCTATTGAAGGAGTTGAGATATTCCATGCTGGAACTGCATTAAAAAAAGAAAAAGTAATTTCTTCAGGTGGAAGAGTGCTAGCTGTCACTGCACAAGGTAATTCAATCGTACATGCTAGGAAAATTGCATATAAAGCTGTAGAAGCTATTGGTTGGAAGGAAGGTTTTTTTAGAAATGATATTGGTCAAAAAAATGTATGATTATCTTTTTTTCTCTAAAGCATTAATTATTAAATCTGAACACTCTTTTTCATTAAATCCTCCAAAAAATTCATAATTATTATTACTGGAAAAATAATTTTTCATTTTTCTTTTATGAATCTTTACATTATCTGAAAAAGCTCCAAAATAAATTTTTTTTATGCCAACACTTATAATTAACGATTCACACATCAAACATGGTTCTAACGTTGTATAAATTGAGAAATTTAAAAGTTTTGTTGTTTTTAATTTCTTACATGCTTTTCGTATTGCAACTATTTCAGCATGCGAAGTTGGGTCATGATTCTTTACCATGGAATTTGAAGCACAACTAATTATTTCATTTTTATCGTTTACTAAAACGCAACCAACAGGTATTTCATTTTGTTTAAATGATTTTTTTGCTAAATCTAAAGCAAGTTTCATAAAATATTCATTCATATTATATTCTACTCTTTTCGACCAATACTTTTTCACCTTGACGAACATTAACTAGTTTTTTTAAATCAAAACTAGTATTAGCCCAAACATTACATTTGGATGCAAGTCTAATTTCATCTCCAAGAGATATTGGAGTCTTCCCAAAACCGATTGCAATAACTTTTCCAGTGGGCCAATAAACTATTTCTCCTAACTGAATAACTTCTTTAGCTTTTTCTTCAATTTCAACACTTACAGAAGTATCAAAATATATTTCATTTCCCCATGTATGAATATCAGAAGAAATAGGGAGTGAGTTCCAAATTTGAGATGCGGTTAAAGAGTTGTTTAAATCAGCAATAATCTCATAATTATTTATAAAAATTTTACAACATCTTCGCATATGTTTAATATACTAACATTAAGTTTAATTTTTAAAAAGATTAATGAATAAGCCTGTAATTGGAATAACGTTGGATGAGGAAGAAGAGCAAACCTATTCAAAATATCCATGGTACGCGGCTAGAAAAAATTATTCTGAATCTATCGAAATTGCAGGTGGCATATCTATTTTTTTACCAAATAATGTAAAAGCGATTAATCAATATTTAAACTTTATAGATGGACTTCTTGTAACTGGGGGAGATTTTGATATTGATCCACAAATGTATGGTCAGGAGAGAAAACCGACATTGAGAATTAAAAATGGAAGAACGAATTTTGAATTTAAGATAACTAAAAAAGCCATCCAAAAAAAAATTCCGGTGCTTGGAATTTGCGGCGGACAACAGTTAATAAATGTTGTTCTAGGAGGAACTCTTCTTCAACATATCCCTGATGTAATAGACTCTGATATAAACCATGAGCAACCAAATCCCAGAAATGAACCTAGTCACTTTGTTCATATAAAAAAAAATACAATACTTTTCAGTTTTGTAAAATGCTCGAAAATGTTTGTAAATTCAGCACACCACCAAGCCGTTGATAAGTTGGGGAAAAACCTTGTTGTCTCTGCGGTTTCAGAAGATGGTGTTATTGAAGCAATAGAAGGTACAAGGTCCAATTATTGTCTGGGCGTCCAGTGGCATCCAGAATTTCTTATTGACAACAAGGACATTAATGTAATTAAGTCATTAATAACATCAGCCAAGAAAAAAATTGACAAATAAATTAATTCGGTTGTCAAAATTAATTTCACATGCGGGAATCTGTTCAAGGAAAAATGCAGAATTTTTAATAAAAAATGGTGACGTAAAAATTAACGAAAATGTCTTTAAAGAATTTTTTATTGAGAAAAGTCTTATAAAATCCATTAAAGTAAAAGACAAACTATTAACTAATATTAAAACGAGGGTTTGGATTTTAAATAAACCTGTAGGTTATGTTTCGTCTAATAAAGAACAATTTTCGCAAAAAAGTCTGTTTAGATTAGTTCCTAAAGATCTTCCAAGAGTTGTTTCCGTTGGAAGGTTAGATATAAAATCCGAGGGTTTATTACTATTAACTACGAATCCGAAGCTTTCTTCGTATCTTGAAGATCCAAGTAATAAAATTGAAAGAAGATATATTGTCAAAGTTTCGGGAAAAATTCCTGAAAATTTAGATAAATTGGTTGAGGGTCAATTTTTAGTTGATGGTATTTTGTATAATGAAATTAAAATAAAATTATCGAATAGTGCAGAAAAAAATATGATGGAAGTTAAATTAACTGAAGGTAAAAATAGAGAAATAAGAAAAGTTCTTAATTACTTTAATCTCAAAGTTCAAAAATTGAAAAGGATAAGTTTTGGACCTTTTGAATTAAATGACATTGAAATTGGAAATTTAGTTGAAATAGAAATCAAATTTTTAGATAAATTACTCAATTCAATAGGGTTTACTAATGAGAATAATTTCAGGCAAATTTAAAGCACGATTAATTAAAACACCATCTAATAATTCAATTCGTCCAACATCTGACAGAGCAAGAGAAATGATTTTTAATACACTAAACTCTCTTCTCATAAAAGATAAAAAAAAAATTACTGGACAAGCGATAATTGATTGTTTTTGCGGTACTGGTGCCTTAGGAATAGAAGCTCTCTCTAGAGGAGCTGAGCATGTAACCTTTATTGACTCTTCAAATGAATCATTAAATTTATGTAGAAAAAACTGTCAGGAATTGAAGATAATTCAAAATGTTAAAATAGTTAAACTCGACATTATAAAAGATAAATTTCCCAAATTTAAAGATAAATTTGATCTTTTTTTTTGCGATCCACCCTATCAAAAATATTCACTGGAATTAATTATAGAAAAGATAAATTTTTTAATGAAAAAAAATTCTTTTGGCGTACTTGAGTTCGGAGACAAAATAACTGATTTAAATTTTGATTCCTTTGAAATTATGAAGACGAAAAAAATATCAAGATCGAAATTTCTTTTTGTAAAAAAAATATAACTTATTTTCTTCCGAATAATTTTTCTATCTCTACAATATTTAATTTTATAAAAGTTGGTCGTCCATGATTACATTGTCCAGAATTTTTTGTATTTTCCATTTTTCTTAATAAGTCGTTCATTTCTTCAACTTCAAGCTTTCTTCCGGATCTTATTGAACCATGACATGCAATTGTTGAGCAAATTTTATTAACTTCTGTTTCCAAATAATTTAAAGAGTTCTCATTTGCCATATCATTAATAACAGCATCTACAAGGTTTTTGACGTTACAATCTGAAACTAAGGCTGGTATTTCTCTCACAATTACCGAATTTGATCCAAATACATCTATTTTTAACCCAAACTTTCCTAGGTTTTCCAATTTTTTTTCATAATCTGTTATTACCAAATTGTCTAAATTTAAAATAATAGGAATTAATAAAAGTTGAGTTTTAATTTTATTTTCATAATAATCTTTCTTTAAACTTTCATATACAATCCTTTCATGAGCTGCATGCTGGTCTACTATTATTATTCCCTCTTCAGTTTCTGATATAATATAATTCGCATGAAACTGACTTTTAGCGTGTCCTAAGGGATAGAACTGCTCAGGCTTATTTGACTCCTGCAACGAATCATAATTATTATTTATTTCATAATTAGAATAATTTGTTTCTTTTAGTTTTATTTTCCCCTGAAAAACATTTACATTATTTTCCTCAACTAGCGGTGTTGATGATTTTAATTTATTATTTTCATAACCTATTTTTTCAAATGAATCTCTAAATGTTTTAATAATGAATGATTTAAGTAAATTAAAGTCACTAAATCTCACCTCATTTTTCATCGGATGCACATTTACATCAACCCAGTCGTGTGGACACTTTATATTTAGAATAAGCTGCGGAAATCTGTCATGAAACATTACATCTTTGTATGCAACCCTGAAAATTGTATTCAAAGTCTTGTCATTAATTACTCTTCCGTTAACAAAAACAAATTGATTATTAGAGTTTGAATAATTAAAAGTTGGATATCCAAGGAGACCAGAGAGTGAAATAAATTCAGAATGTGCTTCGAGATCGATTGAATTTTCAATAAAATCTGTCCCTAATATCTGATTTACCCTATTAAAAAATCTGTTTTTTACTTCTCTATCTTTTGATAAAGATGTCTTGATTGTAATTTTGTTATTTAAATAAAGATTAAATTCTTTATCAAAATGAATTACAGCAAAATTTTGAATAAGTCTTTTAATAAGAATAGATTCATAGTTTTCAGATTTAAGAAATTTTAATCTTGCTGGTGTTGAAAAGAATAAATTTCTTACTTTAACACAAGTTCCCTTTTTCTGATTTATAGGTTTTACATATTTTACTTTACCTGAAACTATTTTAATCTCGTAACCCTCTGAATTATTTTTCTGATTAGAACTTATGGAAAAGTCAGAAACAGATGCTATCGAAGACAATGCTTCACCCCTAAAGCCCATTGTTTTAATACAATTTAAATTTGATGAATTTAGTTTCGAAGTTGTGTGACGTAGAACGGCTTTTTCTAATTCGTCTTTTTTTATACCCCGACCGTCATCTAAAACTGTTATGTTACTTTTACCGCCGTTTCCTATAAAAATATCGATTTTCTTGGCACCAGCATCAATACTATTTTCTACCAATTCTTTAACAGCCGAAGCGGGTCTTTCTAAAACTTCTCCAGCTGCAATCTTATTAATTAAACTGTCTGACAATAATTTGATATCACTCATTATATTTAAGAAATCTTTTAGTTAATTTTTTCCCCTCTTCCACCGCAGGCTGGTCAAATGGATTTACCTCTAGCAAGAAACAACTAAAGATTGTTTCTATAAAAAAAAACATCATTAGACTTCCGATGTATTTCTCATTGTAGGACTCCAAAGTTATTCTTCTAATAGGTATTTTTTTATTACTGATAGTTTTAATGGTTGCGTTCATCTCTGCATTGAGTAGTTCTTCTAATGATTTCTGATGAAGATCTTGAAATGTTTTAGATTTAGAATAATGACAATCTAATTTTGTAACACCCTTGTCTCTTGCTTTTTCAATAAATGTAAAAAACTTATCTTTTGGACCATCTAAATAAAGTTGTAGCTGACTATGCTGATCAACTGTTCCTAAAGCATTTAATGGAGTTATACCTTTACCTTTTTTTCCAATACTTTCAGCCCATAGTTGTCTGTACCAAAATGATAAATTGTTTAATGAATCATGGTATGGCATTACTATTGACATATTCACACCTTTTTTTTTTAGATCAATTAAATTTGAAATAGGGGTAAAGTAATAATCAAAATTATTTTCATTTTCTATTTCCTTTAAAAAACTTTTACCTCCATTACAAAAACGCTTTATGTCAAAACCAATGGTTTTTGATGGAATTAAACCAACAATTGAGAAAACAGAATATCGTCCCCCAATATCAATCGGATGCGGATAAAAATCTAAATTTTCACTCTCCTGAATTTCTTTCAGTGTGCTTTGTTTATCTTCAGTGATAATGAAAAATCTTTTTTTTATAGAAATTTTTTTTTTCTTAAATTCATTGAATACAAAGAAAAACTGCGCAATTGTTTCAATTGTTTCACCTGACTTTGATGTGACAACACAGGCTGAATTTTTTAAATCTATATTTTGTAGCAAACCATGTATTGACGATGAATCAATATTTTCTACAAAAAAAACTCTAGGTCTGGTCGCATTTATAAAAATATTATCCATCAATGAGACTAGTGTTTTGCCACCTAGGCTCGAGCCACCTGTTCCTAAAAATAATACGTTTTCGAATTTTTGAAGTTTTTCAGAAAATTGATAAATGTCTGAGAAATCTTTTTGATGCAAATCTTGAATAAAACCAAAAGATTTTTTTTTTATTAATTCTAATATTTTGATTTTTGACTTTGTATATTTCTGTTTTTGTGTTTTTTTTACTTTTTTTTCTAAATTAAATGTCTCTTGTAAAAAAATCATTTCTTTTCTGGCTCTCCGACAATCATAAAAAACAATTTTTCGTTTGAGAAATATTCTGAAATTATACCATTTACTTTTTCTAGATTTAGACTATTTATGATTTTCTCTCTTTTAATAAAATAATCGGCTCCAAGCTCATAATATTGAACAACTTGTAATAATCTTGCTATCGACAGAGTGCTTGTAAAATTCCTCGTAAAAGATCCATTAAAATAAGCTTTAGCATTGTCTAACTCGCTTTTTGTAATTCCACGTTTATTAAGTTTTTTCCATTCATTTTTTACATTTTCAATAGTTTCAAAGACAGATTTGTTCCTTGTTTGAAAGCCCCCAACAATTACACCATCATTTTCGTAAGACAATAAATATGAATAAATTGAATATACAAGACCTTTTTTTTCTCTGATATTTTTATAAAGACGAGATTGAAATCCACCACCACCCAAAATATAGTTCGCAATTCTAAGTGCAAAAAAGTTTTCATTATTTCTCTCTAATCCAGGTTGACCAAATAAAACGCTAGACTGTGGTGTTTTCATTTCAAAAAATTTTTGCCCAACAGATAGAGCCTTAAATTGTTCAATAGAATAATTTTGTTGATTGTCTTTTAATTCCCCAAAAACAAGTTCAATATATTTTTTTATTTTATTAACATTTATATTGCCAGCAACACCAATTACTAAATTATTCTTTACAAAAGATCTTTTATGAAAGTTTACTAAATCAGTCCTTGAAATGTTTTTAATTGATTCTTCCGATCCTTTTATGTTGTTTGAGAAAACATGATCTTTAAAAAAGTGTTGATTAAATTTGTTTGAAGCTAAAGTTGATAAATCAGATTCATCAATTTTTATACTAGATATAACTTGCCTCTTAACTCTGTTAATATCCACTTCATTAAAGCTTGGATAATTTAAAGCTTCGTAAAATAAATCAAAACCTTCCTTTGCCTGATCTGAAATAATTTGAAATACACCATCAATCTTATCTTTCTGTGTACTAAAGCTTAACTTCATTCCATTCATTTTCATTTCGTTTTTGAATTGCTTTGAAGTTAAATTACGAGTTCCTTCGTCTAGAAGAGACGTCATCAAATTTGAAATACCATTTTTATCTTTAATATCAATTGAACTCCCTCCCTTAAAACTAAAACTTACACTGACAATTGGTATTGATTTATCCTCGACAAACCAAAATTCAATTCCAGAATTTGTACTAAGATTTTTATATTCAAAAGCATCTAAGTTTTTGAATATTAATAAAAAAAATAAAAAAATAAATCTCAATTCTTCAAGTTTCCTGTAACAAAATTTCTATTTTTTGAAAATTCTTTTAATTCTTTTTTTACCATTTCCAGGTTTATCTCATCGAGTTTGTCATTCCAATTTTCAATATCATCTAGACTTAAACCAATAGTTAATGCTTCTCCTATAATTTCAGCAGGTTTTAAAATTCCGTCCATGCCGTAAATACTATCAAAGTAATATTTTTTCTTTTCTAAGTTTAATTTTTCTTCAGAGATACCCCCATCTATGGCTTGAGCTATGAATTTATCCAACAAGTCACTTATTTCAGATTGTTCAACTTTCTTATTGGGTATTGCGTAAAAATAAATATATCCGTTTCCTTTTGTTAAACCTTGAAAAAAACCTCCCACCATTGAAAAAATCTTTTTTTTATTTACAAACTCTTCGTACAATAAACTAGAAGTCCCTCCGGCAAGAATTTTCATTCCTAAATCTAATGCAATTGACTGAGTCATTGAGTCATTATAAGACTTTGTTCTATATATTCTCTTCCATATTTGTTGCTTCACATTTTCATTGCTTAGCTCGACATTTGTAGAAGTTTTTAGATCAGGATTATTTAATTTTTTAAGTTTAATCTTTTGTGAAGACTTTATAGATTTGTAATATTTATTAACTAATTTTTTTGCATTTTTAAATTTTATATCTCCTGACAAAATTAAAATAGCGTTGTTGGGGTTATAATTTTCTTTATAAAAATCAATTACATCATCATAAGAGAGATTTTCGATTTCGTGCTTCCAACCAATTATAGGTCGACCATAATAATCATTTGGAAATAATACTGTTCTCATAGATTCGTCAAGTTGGGCAGACGGATCGCTCTCAATTCTTTGAAATCTTTCTTCTAAAATTACTTTTTTCTCAATTTTCACATTCTTTTTAGTTAGAGTTAAGTTATTCATTCTGTCAGCTTCGAGTTCGATAATTTTTTCCAAATGTTGACTTGGAAAAATTTGGTAATACGCCGTATAATCGTAACTTGTAAATGCATTCTCACTACCACCTATTTTTGAAAGATAATCTGAATAGTAACTATTTGGGAATTTCTTTGTTCCTTTAAACATAAGATGCTCCATAAAATGAGCTAAACCACTTTTACCTCTTTGTTCTATATTCGATCCGAAATTATACCACATCATTTGAGCGACGACAGGAGCTCTTGGGTTTTCTACAACAATTAATCTCAATCCATTTTCCAAAGTAGTTGATTTAGCATTGAAATTTATGTTTGATTTGGATTCAAAGCAAAATAGTAGAATAAATAAAATCCCAACTATCCTCATTTAATCAATTATTGGTAAGTTTTCTAAATTCTGAAAATTTGAATCCATTGGAATGGATTCTCTTCTATTGGCATTTTCAATATATTGCTGTTGTGGTCTTAAAAAGGAAGTTATGTTTTGATCAGGTAAATATCTTCTGGAAAAGTTATAACCCTTATCGTAAATTGGTCTATAATAAAGATTTCCTTGTTTAAAACCTTGTATATATTGACCGTACACCCATTGTCCAATTGTAAATTTTTTATTCTCTTTAAATCTTTCGAGTGAATCAGAAGGGGTTGGAGATGATTCAATATTTATTCTAGGAGCAATATAATTTGTCACACGGGGTTGGATGCTTTGATATTGTGGTTGCTGAAAATTGTCATTAAAATCTGGCGTTTGATTGATAATTTTTTCATTTCTATATTTATTTCTTTTAGCAACTTTTCCAAAATCTGGGGGAAGAACCAATTCAGGCGTTTCTTCAAATAAATCTGTTTCAAGGTCAGGTTTATTCAAACCAGCGAAATCTTGAAGAGTTTCACAAGAGTTTAATAAAAATACAGAAAAGATAAGGAAATACTTTAAATAATTATTAATCATAATCATCACACATAAATCCACCGTTTACATAATCTTCTTTTACTCTAACACAATCATTTTGTATTCCAAATAGTTCCATTTCTTCTTCGAGTGTAATAGTTGGTTTAACATTTTGATTTTGGTTAGTGACACCTAAATTCTGTCTAGGTGCGAAATTGTTCATATTTGGATTAAATGATCTTGGAATATCAAGGTTATTTGAATATGAATAAGGAAGTGGGGCTACTTGATCAATTGAATACTGAGGAAAAGGGGGAGGAGGTGGGGCTAGCATTGGAGTTCCATTAGGTCCCACATAATAGTATTGTCTCTGGCTCCTATAAATTGGATCATAGTAAGGTTGGACATTAGCTTGGGGCTGAAAGCTCTGTTGATTACTGAAATTTTGTTCCTGACTTAACCCAGGTTCAAAGTAACTCTCATCTGGAATAGCATACTCTGGAACTTCTACCGCTTCCTCAATTATCACAGCTTCGCTTTGCTCTGGTTCGTCCTCATCCCAGAAATTAACAGAATCATAAATAAAGTCTCCAGCTTCACCTATGGAATCCAACGTTGAGTCGACTGTAGACTCGATTGTTGAACATGATTGCACAAATATAAGAACCATTGATATAGACAATGTTCTAAGTGTACTTAAGATTTGCATAATTATACTATATATAGTGTTGAATTAAACATTAATACAAACATTTTGTTGCTTATAAAATATATAAATAACATTAGTTTATGACTTTGGAAAGCATAATTCTCAATTATTTTCTTATTTAATAAAAAATAACTTAATAAAAAATAAAACGGCTCCCACGGTTATAAACGAGTCAGCAAAGTTAAATGCCGGCCAATGAAAATTCCTATAATAAAGGTCAATAAAATCAATTACATAACCACTAAATAATCTATCAATACCGTTCCCAATTGCTCCACCTAAAATTAATGACAATCCAGTTAATTCCAACTTACTTTCAGACTTTACTATCAGAAAGACTACATATAAGCTAATCGCAAAAGACAATATTCCTAGCCAAAAAGGAATATTATACTCTGAAAGCATTCCAAAACTGATACCTTTATTTTCAACATAAACTATATTTAAAATGTCAAAAGAAGAAACTTTCATAGGAAGTAAGAACTTATAGTTTAAAATTAATAATTTTGAAATCTGATCAAGAATCACTGCGATCGAAGAAATTAAAAAAGCTAAAATAAAATATTTGTTAATTTTCATTAATTACCGATATACACCTATCACAAAGCTGACTTTTTTCATCTAGTTGTTTATAAAGTTTCCAACATCTTGGACATTTATCTCCTTCTTCTTTAAATATTTTTACCCCTATTTCCTTTTTGTCTGAGTTAAAGAGAAATTGATCATCGTAATCTTCTGAAATTTCTATATTCGCTGAGATAAGGATCTCGCTCAAATTTTGATTCTCTGAAATTTTCTTATACTCATTATCTTTTAAATAAACGAAAGCGCTTGCTTCTAAACTGGATTTGATTTCTTTTTTATTTCTTTTTTGTTCAACGGCAAAAGTAAATGCATTTTTAATTTCTAAAATTTTTGACCATTCATTATTTAAATTGATATCATTCCATTCATCAGGAAGTTCAAGATTCTCTAAGAAATGACAGCTCAGTTCACTGTTTTTGTTAACATCCTCTTTCCAACACTGCCAAGCTTCCTCGGTTGTGAATGGTATTATAGGGGCAAGCCACCTAATTAAACAATCAAAAACGTCAGTCATGACCGTTTTAGATGATCTTACATTCAAAGAATTGTTTTTATCACAATATAATGCATCTTTTCTTATATCAAAGAATAGAGCAGAAAGTTCTTGAGAACAAAAGTTGAGAATCGTTTGAAAAACTCTATGAAAATTAAACGCATCATAAGCCTCGATAATCTCTTTATTCAAGTTATACAGCTTATGCCTTATAAATTTCTCCAATGGTAAAAGGCTTTTATGTTCTAATTTTGAATCGAAAGAGAAATTATTTAAATTTCCTAAAATAAACCTTATTGTGTTTCTAATTTTTCGATAACTCTCAGCTTGCCGTTCCAAGCTCTGATAACTTATTTTTATGTCTTCATTAAAGTTTGAATTAGCAACCCAAATTCTTAAAATATCAGCACCATACTTTTTAATTACATCGGAAGGTGAAATCACATTTCCCAACGATTTTGACATTTTTTTCCCCTTCTCATCGATCACAAAACCATGTGTCAAGACTGACTTAAATGGACTTTCACCGTAGTTCGCACAACTTTCAATTAAAGAAGATTGAAACCAACCACGATGCTGATCCGAACCTTCTAAATAAAGATCAGCTTTGCAATTAAAACCATTGTTTTTTAAAACATAAACATGACTTGAACCTGAATCAAACCAAACATCAAGAATAGAACTAACCTTTTCATATTCTTCTGAATTTGCTATTTCACTTAAAAAATAATCTTTTGGTTTAGTGAACCAAGCGTCAATACCTTCATTTTTAATAGTTGATAATATTTTCATATTAATATGTTTATTAATCAGAGGTTCACCATTTAACTTTGAGACGAAGATAGTAATTGGTACGCCCCACGAACGTTGTCTTGACACACACCAATCTGGTCGATCTTTCACCATTGATCTAATTCTGTTTTTACTATTTTCAGGTATCCATTTTACTTTCTCTATTTCATTGAGAGCCTTACTTCGAAGATCTTTTCTTTCCATTGAGATGAACCATTGAGATGTTGCTCTATAAATTAATGGTGCCTTGGACCTCCAGGAATGAGGATAGCTGTGAAAATAATCATCTGAACTAACTAGAGTATTTGAATTTTTTAATTCATTAATAACAGCTTCATCGGCTTTGTAAACGTGCGTACCTGAAAAAAAGGGAACATTTTCAGTGTACACTCCAGAATTATCTACTGTGGGCAAATTATCCAAGTCATTTTTTATACCAACTTCAAAGTCTTCAACTCCATGATTTGGTGCTATATGAACTAATCCTGTACCAGCCTCATCAGTAACGTGCTCAGCTTCAAATAAACTGACTGAATGATCAAATCCTAAATTTCTGAGTGGATGTTGACATTTTAGTTGCTTAAGTTTTTCTGAATCAACTGAACTTACTTTTGAAAAGTTACTAATTGAATGACTTTCACAAAAATTTTGAACTAAATTATCGGCTAATATAATCTTGTCATTTTTATTTAATGCGAGACTTTTAATATTTTTATCAATTTCAATTAATGAGTATTTAAGATCATTAGAAAAAGCAATTGCCTTATTGCATGGAATAGTCCAAGGTGTAGTAGTCCAAATAATGACACTTACGTTTTCCAAAAAGTTTTCTACTGGAAATTTTACGTAAATTGCTTTTGATTTTTTTTCTAAATACTCTATTTCAGCTTCGGCTAATGCGGTTTGTTCAACAACAGACCACATTACTGGTTTAAATCCAAGATATAACTGTTCTGATTCCAGAAATTTCAACAACTCAGATACAATCGTTACTTCCGAGTTTTTATTCATTGTTAAATAAATTTCTTCCCAATCAGTCTGAATTCCAAATCTATTAAATTGATCTCTCTGAATACTTACCCATTTCTTTGCAAACTGTCTGCATTCTTCTCGGAAAGTTTGCAAATTAACTTCCGATTTTTTTTTCCCAGATTTTCTAAACTGCTCCTCAACCTTCCATTCGATTGGGAGTCCGTGACAATCCCAACCAGGTATATATTCAACGTTCATTGCGCTCTGAAATTTAAATCTGCAAATTACATCTTTTAAAATTTTATTCAAGGCATGACCAAGGTGAAGGTCACCATTTGCATAAGGCGGACCATCATGTAAAACATACTTAATACTTTTTTTATTTTTTTTTTTTAGTTTGTCGTAAATTTTATTTTTATGCCAAAATTCAAGCCATTGAGTTTCCTTTTCTGACAAGTTAGCTTTCATGCTAAAATTGGTCTTAGGAAGATTAATTGTTTTTGAATAGTTTATCATTTTTTACTTGATTAATGTCTTTTATAATCTGATCCTTCAATTTCTCAACTGATTCAAATTTTTTTTCTTCTCTTATAAACTTGTAAAAAGTTACTTTTATTCTTTCATGATAAATGTCATTCTCGAAGTTAAAAATGTGTACTTCAAGCAGAGGATTTGTTTTGTTAAATGTAGGTTTAATCCCAAAGTTCGCAATGCCAAAGAGTTTTTTCTCCCCAAATTTCTTTGGAATCTTTAATATTACTGAGTAAACACCTTTTCTAATCTGACAAAACTTATTAGTCTTAATGTTCGCTGTTCTAAACCCAATTTGCCTTGCTTTTTTTTCACCTTTTTGAATGTTTCCTGTGATAGACCATTTTCGGGTCAATAAATCATTAGCTTGATCTAAATTCCCTTTTTTCAATAATGCTCTTATGTTTGAAGAGGAGATTTCAACATTATCGGAATTTCGTACCTCAGGAACAACGATAAAATTAAAAGCTTTTGTCTTGTTTACGTAATCATTAATATATTTTACATTCCCCATTTTTTTATTTCCAAAAACGAAATCAAATCCTGTTACAACAGTATTTACGCGAAGGTTTTTAATAAGATCACTTTCAATAAAAGATATCGCAGTTTTATTTAAAAATGTGTGGTCGAATTTAATGTTTATTAAAAAATCTATTTTTGCTAATTTGAAAATTTCAAATTTTTCTCTGAATGGGGTTAACCTGAAATAATCATATTGTTTGTTAAAATAACATTTTGGATGTGGCTCAAATGTTAAAACACCAAATTTAGTGTTTTTAGTTTTTGAATTTTTTTTTGCTGTATTTATTACGGCCTGATGCCCCTGATGCACTCCATCAAAGTTACCTATTGCTATCGTTGAATTCATGTATTCTTGAGGAATTTTTGTTGTTCTAAAAACTCTCATTTAGACAAAATCTTTTTTTTTCGAAACTAAAATATCTGCTTGTCCTGTAAGAATTTTTTGTTTTGAGTTAAAACATTCAGTCAATAAATTGACTTTTCTCTTTTCAATTTCGATTTTCTTAATTGTAACTATTGCAGTTATTGTATCTCCTATAAAAACAGGAGCTAGGAATTTTAGACTCTGATTCAAATAAATACTTCCAGGGCCTGGTAGTTGTGTCGCTATAACAGTTGAAATTAAACTTCCTGATAAAAAACCGTGTGCAATTCTTTTTTTAAAAATTGAGCTTCGAGCAAATTTTTCGTCCATGTGAATTGGGTTATTATCACCAGATACCTTTGAAAAAAGATTGATATCGTTTTCAGAAATTTTTTTTTTGTAATGGGCTTCCTGATTAATTTTTAAGTCCTCTAAAAAATATCCATGCTTCTTGAGATAGTAACTTTTATCCATTTTTATTAAAAAAATAAGTTTAATATAATTTTACTAATTAATATATATTTCTAGATGATACATGTCTTTTTTTTATTAATTTATACTTTTTTTTTTTCAATTTCTAACTGTAATGATTTTAGTGACTATAAAACTTACAAAAAATCAAAAATAAATCTTAATATTCAAAAAATTTCGCAAGAAAAATTTCACTATCCGTGGGCAATTACATTTTTAGATAGAGATAATATTCTTGTGACTGAAAAAAAAGGCAACATATTCAAGATCAATACATCTAATGGTGACCGTTTTCAAATTAAGCATAATATTCCACACATTGAATTTAGACATGGTCAAGGTGGATTATTAGATGTCTATAAACATTCTGACGATTACATTTATTTTACCTACAGTCATGATTTCAAGGACAAAAAAAAGATAGGAAGATTATCAAACTACTCAAGCACTGCTGTAGCGAGAGGTAAACTTAAAAATAACGAGATTGTAGACTTAGAAACGTTATTGATAGCAAAACCTAAACTTGATACCGACAAACACTGGGGAGCAAGAATTGTTATTAAAGATGATTTTTTATTTGTGGGTTTTGGTGAGAGAGATAAAGGAATGATTGCTCAAAACCCACAAAAACATCCTGGTAGTATAATTAGAATTAAAACTGACGGAACTATACCTACTGATAACCCAGCATACTTGGGTTTTGAAGATTGGTTACCCGAGATCTATCAAATAGGTATGAGAAATCCACAAGGAATGGCTATTTCCCCAAAAAATGGTGAAATATACTTTTCACAACATGGTCCAATGGGAGGAGATAATATTGGGATTGTAAAATTTGCTGGAAATTATGGATGGAAAGATATTGCTTGGGGAGGAAAGGAATATTCTGGAAGAAAGATTGGAACAAAAAACTTTAAAGATATATATGACAAAAATTTAATTACATGGGTACCGTCAATCGCTGTTGGAAATATTCAATTCTATGAAGGTGAAACCTTTTACGAATGGAAGGAAAACTTAATAGTAAGCGCTACTAAAACTAAATTACTAGCCAGATTAGTTTTTGAAGGACCCAAAATAATTGACCAAGAAATAATTATAAAAGATGATAAAAGAATTGGAAGAATAAGAGATTTTGAAATTGATCACGAAGGTAATATACTTATTATATCTGACAGAAGTCCCTCATATTTGTGGAAAATTTCTAGAGACTACTCTATGCCAAGCAAAGCAGAGCAAAATTGATCAGCATCAAATTGCGCTAAATCTTCTTTTGATTCACCGGTTCCAATAAAAGAAATTGGGATCTTAAGTTTCTCAGCTATTGGAATTAAAGCACCACCTTTAGCTGATCCATCTAGCTTCGTTATAATAAGACTGTCAATATCGCAAATTTCTTTGAAAACTTCAGCTTGTCTGATCGAGTTTTGACCAATATTCCCATCGAGAATTAAAATAGTTTCACTTGGAATTGATTCGTCAATTTTTTTTATTACTCTAATTATTTTTGATAACTCGTTCATCAAATCAGTTTTATTATGTAATCTGCCGGCTGTATCAATAAGAAGAATATCAAGTTTTTTTTCTGTTGCTGTAATCACCGACTTGTACGCTAGAGCTGCAGGATCAGAAAGTTCTTTTGCAGAAAAAAATTCAGATTTCGTTCTGTCTGCCCAAATTTTTAGCTGCTCCACTGCTGCTGCACGAAAAGTGTCAGCTGCAACCATTCCTACTTTTTTTCCATCTTTAAAAAATTTCTCAGCAAGCTTTCCTATAGTAGCAGTTTTTCCAACTCCATTAACCCCTACTACTAAAATAACAAATAAATTTTTTGTTAAGTTAATCTTTTTTTCAAGCGGGGCGAGAGTCTCTTTTAGTTTTTTTTTTATAATCTCCTTTACTTTTTCTGAGCTAGGATTGAGTAATTTTGATTTTTTTAATTCTTGAATAATTTTTGATGACGACTCCACTCCAAGATCAGAAGAAATCATTAGTTCTTCTAACTCTTCTAAGGTGGATTCATCAATCTTTTTACTTTTTAAGATTTTTTTTATTCCACCAGATATCTTATCTGATGATTTTGATAAACTTGTCTTTAACTTTTTAAACCAACCAACAACCATATTTATTTTAATTCAGCAATTAATGAATCTCCTTGTCGCGAGACAATCCGCACATCAGCTATTGAGCCCGGCTTAATAGAATTTTTACTTTCCTTGGTTTTAACCTTAAAGTATCCATCAGAATAACTCATTTTATGAGATTCAAAAAGGATGCTTGAAGACTTTCCAATTTCTTTATTTAATTTTTGATGGAGAATGTCTTTGCATTTATTCCTAAGAATCTCTACTCTTAATTTTTTTTCTTCTTCCTTTATTTGTGGCATTTTTGATGCCGGAGTTCCGTCTTTAGGTGAATAAGGAAAAATATGAACGTTTGTAAATTCACAAGTTTCTAACAATTCTAATGTATTTTTAAACATTTGGTTTGTTTCAGTGGGGAATCCAACAATTATATCAGCTCCAAAAGTGAAATCAGATCTCACGAGACGTAAATCATGGCAAAGTTTTATAACTTCTTCTCTATTATGTCTTCTTTTCATTCTTTTAAGAATTAAATTATCTCCTGACTGAAGGGATAAGTGAAGATGAGGAAGTATTCTTTTTTCTTTCAATAGAAGATCCATCAAATCGTCATCAATTTCTGCTGGATCGATTGAGGATAATCTCAATCTTCTTAATTTAGGTTGAAAATTTAACAATCTCCTCAAGATATTCCCAAGTTTAGGTTTTCCTGGAAGATCAACGCCATAGGATGTCAAATCAACCCCTGTTATGACAATTTCACTATAACCACTTTCGATCAATCTCTCAGCTCGTTTATTGATCTGATCAAATGGCAAGCTTTTAGAGTCACCTCTACCGTACGGAATAATACAGAAAGTACATCTGTGATCACATCCCTGCTGTATTTGTAGCATTGCTCTTGTGCGGCTCGATGAAAAATCTTTTAAGAAAGGAAAATTAAAATCTTTTTCTTCTTTTATTTCTTGATCAGTGTAACTTTCAGGTAAAGTTTTTCTTTTATTATCAACAATTTTATGAACGTTTTTTAAATCTGAGAATACTTTTTCATTAACTTGACTCGCACAACCTGTTACATAAATTTGATAGTTAGGGAATTTTCTAGATGCCTTTTTGACTTCACTAACTGATTTTCGAACAGCTTGATTTGTAACAGCGCAAGTGTTAATGACAATCTTTTTTTCTAGGTTTTCCTGATTAAGAATATTCTTAATAACTTCTGACTCAAAAAAATTGAGTCTGCAACCTAAATTAATAACTTTAGTATCTTCTTTTTTCATAGTACATAGTCCTTCAAATTAATTTGACCTACAAATACATCTTTTGCCTCTCCGATAGTTAAAATATGCTCATCTCTTGTTATTTCAACAAATAGATTGCCTCCAGCCATTGATACCTCGACATTTTTATCACAAAAATTTAATTTATTGGAGGCAAAAACTGAAGCTCCAGCTCCCGAACCACATGCATCTGTAATTCCAACACCTCTTTCATATGTCAGGATATTTACCTTACTTCTGGATAAAACTTTAACAATACTTACGTTTACCCCACTCGGAAAAAAATTAGTTTTAATGATTTTTTCCGAGTCTTTCTTTAATTCTCTAACATTAAGGTAATCACCAAAAAAGATTACATGTGGATTTCCAACATTTACAGCAAAGCCTCCTTTAAGATAATCAAAATCAAAATCTAAATTTTGAGTATCCACATCAATTTTAATTGGAATTTTATCCCACGAAATATTGGGTTTTCCAAGATCAACTGATATTTTTTCACTGATATTTTTTTCAACATCGATCAATCCTGAATTTGTCTCAACAGTCACATTTGTTTTTTTAAATTTTTTAAAGTAGTAATTTCCTATACATCTCAATGCATTTCCGCAAACTTCTGCCTCTGATCCATCCTTATTGAAAAATCTAGCAACCAGATCAGAATAATTATTTTCTGATTTATTCAAAAAAACGGTCAAGTCACAACCCACTCCTTTTTTTCTATCGGATAAAAACTTTACCAACTCCGTAGAAATATTTAATTTAGAATGTTCTGTAAAAATTACAAAATCATTGCCGAGACCATGAGCTTTTAGAAAGTTAAATTCAGTCATTGTATTTATAAATAAATTACTTTAAGAATTAATTCTTTTTTGATATAAAAACAATTAATAAATTCAGTCAGTCCACGAGTATCGTGCACTGGCTTTTTTTGTTTATAATTAATAGAGAGAAATGTTCGAAAATCTAACAAGAAAAATATCAAATATTTTTGATAAAATTAAGGGAAGTGGTGTCATTGACGACTCAACCTTACAAAATGTGATGAGAGAAATCAGGATTGCCTTACTTGAATCAGATGTATCTCTTTCTGTTGCAAAAGATTTTATAGAAAATGTCAAATCCAAGGCAATTGGTCAAGAAGTCATAAAAAGTATTTCTCCAGATCAAATGATTATAAAAATTGTGAATGACCAACTTACCGAACTTTTGGGTTCCGAAAACGACAGTTTAAAACTAAACGCTAAAACTCCAGTGCTTTTTCTTATGGTTGGTCTTCAAGGCTCGGGAAAAACAACAACATCTGCTAAGCTTGCGAGGTGGATAACTAAAAACAATAATAAAAAAATAATGATGGCATCTCTCGATATATACAGGCCAGCTGCACAGGAACAACTAATAAAGCTTGGAGCAGATAACCACATAGCAACATTAGAATCACAAGAAAACAAGTCACCATTACAAATAGCTCAAATTGCCGTTGAATCTGCAAAAAAATCTAACTTTGACATTTTAATTCTAGATAGCGCTGGAAGAAATCATATAGACACTAAAATGATGAATGAAGTAAAAGAAATTTCAGAAAAATTTAATTTTTCTGAAATATTATTGGTTTCAGATTCCATGACAGGTCAAGATGCAGTCAACACGGCAAAAAACTTTTCAGAGCAAGTAAATTTAACTGGAATAATTTTAACAAGAATTGACGGTGATTCAAGGGGCGGTGCCGCACTTTCAATGAGACATATCACTCAAAAACCAATCAAATTTATGGGTACTGGAGAAAAAATAGACGACATAGAAATATTTCATCCAGATAGAATAGCAAACAGAATTTTAGGAATGGGAGATGTTGTTACTTTAGTTGAAAAAGCTTCCGAAGAAATAGATGAACAAGAAGCTAAACAAATGCAACAAAAATTTCTGAAAGGAAGATTTACTTTACTCGACTATTCAAAACAACTTGATCAATTGACTAAGATGGGAGGGATTCAGAGTGTGTTAAAATACTTACCAGGTCTCTCTGGACTAAAAGAAAAGATGGAAGAAAAAATGGAAAATAATGATGTTTTTAAAAAACAAAAAGCGATTATTAATTCTATGACTCCTAGAGAGAGAATACACCCAGAGTTAGTTAAAGCATCAAGAAAGATAAGAATCTCAAAAGGATCTGGCACCACTGTTCAAGATATTAATAAATTGCTTAAACAATTTAAAAAAATGAGTCAAATGATGAAAAAAATGGGAAAAAATAAAAACATGGATAGTATTATGAACAGTGGTCAATTTGGCGACATTCAAAGCTTAATTAATAAAAATAAATCAATACAATAGAAAGGAAAATTTAATGTCAGTTTCACTAAGATTATCAAGAGGTGGTTCAAAAAAAAGACCCTATTACAGAATTGTTGCTGCAGATATAAGATCGCCGAGAGACGGAAGATATCTTGAAAGATTAGGAACATTTAACCCAATGAAACAAAAGAACGACCCTGAAAGAATAAGTTTAAATATTGAAAGAATAAAATATTGGCTTTCTGTGGGTGCTAAACCTACAGATAGGGTAACAAAGTTTTTAGCCAACGAAGGATTAGCAAAAAAACCTTCGATTCCGAAACAAACCAAACAAGACAAACCAAAAAAGAAAACACTTGAAAAATTAAAGGCAAAAGAAGAAAAACTTAAATCAAAACAAGAAGTAAAAAATGCAGTTGAAGAAACTTCAGTTGCAAAAGACGATGCAGCAGCACAACCCGCTGATCCACAACCAAGTGCGCCTGAAGAAAAAAAACCAGAAGCAGCAGCACAACCCGCTGATCCACAACCAAGTGCGACTGAAGAAATAAAAACAGAAAATGCCGGAGAAAAACCTAATGAAACAAAATAGCTAAAAATGCAAGTTTAATTTAAGTTATTAATCAAAATAGAATCTAGGAACATAAGTCATTACATTAAAGTCAAAAATAATTGTTGCAAGATTTGGGAAAACCTATGGCGTTAACGGAGCAATAATCATTCATAGCTACTTAACAGTGAAAACAGATATTTTTAATTATAAAAATTTTTATGTTGATGGAAAAGAAAAAATTATTGCTAGTTTTGTAGTTAAATCAAACAAGATTTTATGTAAAATTAATTCTGTCAGTAACCCAGAAGAAGCTAAAAAATACTCTGGAAGAATGATTTTTATAGATAGAATTGAATTACCAAAACTTGATAAAAAAAAATTTTATTACAATGACCTAGTTCGTATGAAGGCATATATTAAAAAAAAACAGGTAGGTGTTGTCATGAACGTTAAAAATCATGGAGCTGGTGATTATTTAGAAATATTAGATAAAAAAAAAGAAATATTGGTACCCTTCAACGATGATCATATTGAAAAAATTGATATTGAAAAAAAAGTGCTTTTTCTAAATCCGTCCTATTATGAAATTTAAGATTCTTACTTTATTTCCTGAAATGTTTCCCGGGCCCTTAGCTCACTCGATTTCAGGAAAAGCATTATCAAAAAATTTATTTGAGATAGAGGTTATAAATATCAGAGATTTTTCAGATAATAAATCAAATTCTGTAGACGAAAAGCCCTTCGGCGGAGGAGCAGGAATGATAATCAAACCTGATATTATGCAAAATGCTTTGGATTATGCGACAAAAGATAATATTAAAAATAAAAAAATTATATTTTTATCTCCAGGAGGTCAAACCGTAAACACTGACGTAGTCAATAATTTAGTTACGTTTGATGAGTTAGTAATTATATGCGGAAGATATGAGGGAATTGATGAGAGATTTTTAAAATATAATGCCATAGAAGAATATTCAATAGGTGATTTTATTCTATCTGGCGGAGAAATTCCCTCAATTATTTTAATTGATACTTGCGTAAGATTAATTCCTGAAGTATTAGGTAATAAAAATAGTTTGAAATTTGAAAGTTTTCAAAACCATTTATTGGAATATCCACAGTATACCAAACCAAGCAATTGGAGAGGTCTTAGTGTTCCAGATGTTCTTCTTAGTGGAAACCATAAAAAAATTTCAGATTGGAGATTGATAAAATCAATCGAAAAAACTAAAAATGTGAGACCAGATTTGTACAAGCTGTACTGTAAGAAGAATAAGGGGGAAAAATGAACATACTTGAAAAATTTGAAAAAGGACACCTAAAAGAATTACAATCAGACAATAAATTACCCAAATTTAGCTCTGGTGATACAATTAAAGTTCACTTAAAGGTTAAAGAAGGCGAAAAGGAAAGAATTCAAGTTTTCGAGGGTGTTTGTATTTCCAAGAAAAATGCAGGTCTAAATTCTTCATTCACGGTAAGGAAAATATCTTATGGTGAAGGTATTGAGAGAATACTTCCGCTGTTTTCCCCTCAAATAAATAAAATTGAAGTAGTAAAGGTTGGTAGTGTAAGAAGGTCAAAACTGTACTATCTTAGAAAAAGAAGTGGTAAATCAGCTAGAATAGCTGAAAAAAACGTTGCAACTCCTATAGATAAAGAGTTAGAAAAAAAAAATAATAACTCTCCTAAACAATCTAACTTAAATAAAGTATCGGATGATAATAAGGCGACTAAGGATATTGTTAATGACGCCAATATTTCTTTAGAAGAAAAAGAAAAAGTAGATGAAAAAAAATAATACTTTTTAGACTTTTTATGGGTTATATATTTATTATATGAAACCTAAAACATTATTTGATAAAATTTGGGACAGTCATTTAGTTGAAAAACAAGATGACGGGACATGCCTCATCTACATTGACAGACATCTTGTTCATGAAGTGACTAGCCCGCAAGCCTTCGAGGGATTAAGAAATACTGGCAGAGTTGTAAGAAAGCCAAGTCATACCTTTGCTGTTGCTGATCATAATGTACCCACAAGTGATAGATCCAACGGCATAAAGAACAAAGAAAGTAGAATTCAAGTTGAAACCTTGGAGAAAAACTGCCAAGAATTCAAGGTTAACTTTTTCCCTTTAATGGATAAGCGACAAGGAATTGTTCATATAGTTGGTCCCGAACAAGGAATAACGCAACCTGGAATGACTATTGTTTGTGGTGATAGTCATACTGCAACGCATGGGGCATTTGGGGCTCTGGCATTCGGTATTGGAACAAGCGAAGTTGAACACGTTTTAGCAACTCAAACATTGATCCAAAAACCAGCAAAAAATATGCGAATTAGCGTTACCGGAAATGTGAGCCCTAGCATTACTTCCAAGGACATCATTTTGAAAATAATTGGAGAAATTGGGACTGCTGGCGGGACTGGTTTTGTAATTGAATACTCTGGCGAAGCTATTTCAAAACTTACAATGGAAGGCAGAATGACCATTTGCAATATGAGCATTGAGGCTGGTGCGAGAGCTGGTCTAATTGCTCCGGATGAGAAAACATTTGAATATATAAAAGGTAGACCATACGCTCCTGAAGCAGAAAACTGGACTAAAGCAATCAAATATTGGAGAAGCCTCACATCAGAACCAGATGCAATGTATGACAAGGAAGTAAAAATTAGAGCAAGCTCGATAGAACCTCAAGTTACTTGGGGAACTAGTCCACAAGACGTTGTTTCGATAAATGGTAAAACTCCTGACCCAAAAAAAATTTCAGATTCCAAAAGAAGAAGCGCTGTGCAAAGATCGCTAGATTACATGGGGTTAACCCCTAATCAAAAGATTAAAGACATTGAAATTGACAGAGTGTTTATAGGATCATGTACCAATGGGAGAATAGAGGATTTAAGAGAAGTTGCGAAAGTTGTTGAAGGCAAAAAAGTAATTGTTAACTCGATGATTGTTCCCGGCTCTGGACTTGTTAAACAACAAGCAGAGCAAGAAGGTATCGATAAGATCCTTATAGATGCTGGCTTTGACTGGAGGGAACCAGGGTGCTCGATGTGTCTTGCTATGAATCCCGATCAACTTAAACCAAAAGAAAGATGTGCTTCAACATCCAATAGAAATTTTGAAGGAAGGCAAGGTAGAGAGGGCAGAACTCATCTTGTTAGTCCGGCTGTAGCAGCTGCCACAGCTCTCAAGGGTAAGTTGAGCTTGGTAGAAGATATATAAGTGAAGAAATTTGATAAAATAAAGGCAATTGCAGCTCCACTTCCAATGATTAATGTTGATACAGATATGATTATTCCAAAACAGTTTCTCAAAACTATTAAAAGATCAGGTTTAGGTAAAAATCTATTTCATGAACTCAGATATGACATAAATGGCAATTTAAAAAATGATTTTGTACTTAATTGGGAGTTTTATAAAAATGCTAAAATACTAATCACTGGAGATAATTTTGGTTGTGGTAGTAGCAGAGAACACGCACCTTGGTCATTATTAGATTTTGGTTTTAGATGCATAATAGCCCCTAGTTTCGCAGATATTTTCTTTAATAATTGCTTTAAAAATGGAATTTTGCCTGTAAAAGTAAACAATTCTGAAAATGAAATTCTAATAAAACAAGCAGAGAACAAAAATTTAATCACTGTTGATTTGCCAAAACAAGTAATTTCATGTGGGAACGAAGTTAACATCAATTTTGAAATAGATCCTTTTAGAAAAAAATGTCTTTTAGAGGGTTTAGACGACATTGCTCTTACTTTAAAAAAATCTGAAAAAATTGATAATTATGAACTGCAACTCAACAAATCCAGATCATGGTTAATGATTTGATCTCAAAAAAATAATTTTATAAAAAAATGCAAGTGGAATCTTATAATATTTCTATTCTTCCGGGTGATGGAATCGGCAAGGAAATTTCAAAAGAAGCAAGAAAACTTATTGATTGGATTTCTAACAATGCAACTTTTAATATAAATTTAGTTGAAGAATATGTGGGTGGTGCATCAATTGATAAATATGGAACTCCATTGTCAGATGAAACATTAAAAAGAATTAGACAATCTGATGCTATTTTATTGGGAGCAGTTGGAGGGCCAAAATGGGAAAAAATGGATTTTGAAAAAAGACCCGAAAGAGGTCTTCTTAAAATCAGAAAAGAATTAGATTTATTTGCAAATTATAGGCCTGCAATCGTATTTGACCCTCTCATTGATTCATCGAGTTTAAAACCAGAAGTAATTAAAGGTTTAGACATTTTGATTATAAGAGAATTGACAAGCGGCATATATTTTGGAGAACCAAGAGGAATTGAAAAAATTAATGATAAAAACTACAAGGGGTATAATACGCTTGTATACACGAGTAAAGAAATTGAGAGAATAGCAGAGGTAGCTTTTGAAACAGCTATGTCTAGATCAAAAAAATTATGCTCTGTCGATAAAGCAAATGTTCTGGAATCAACTGAATTATGGAGGGAAGTTATGATAGAAACCTCCAAAAAATATCCAGAAGTTGAACTTTCGCATATGTACGTAGATAATGCCTCAATGCAGTTAGTAAGAAATCCAAAACAATTTGATGTAATTGTTACAACTAACATGTTTGGGGATATACTCTCAGATTGCGCATCCATGCTTACAGGATCTCTTGGCATGTTGCCGTCAGCTTCGATTGGCATCAATTCGGAGGGCCAAAAAAAAGCAATGTATGAACCAGTTCACGGATCGGCACCGGATATTTCAGGTCAAGGAGTATCTAATCCTTTGGCAATGATTTTAAGCGTTGGGATGATGTTTGAATACTCATTAAATAAAAAAGTCATTGCAGAAAAGATTAATGATGCAGTTAGATCAGTTTTAGAAAAAGGATTTCGAACAAAAGATATATACAGTGAAAATAAGATTCTTTTATCAACCAACGAAATGGGAGATAAAGTCTTGGAGGAAATAAAAGAATGAAAAAATATAATGTTGCAGTTGTCGGTGCAACTGGAAATGTTGGAAGAGAAATACTCAATATTCTAGACGATAGAAATTTCCCCATTAATAAAATCTATGCAGTTGCGTCTTCAAGATCTGAGGGATTAAAAATACCTTATGGAAATGGAAAAGAGTTAGAAGTCCAGTCACTTGACACATTTAAATTTAAAGAAACAGAATTAGTTTTGTCGTCACCTGGTTCCAAAATTTCAGCAAAGTTTGTGCCTAAAGCAACCAAAGATGGTGCTATTGTTATCGACAATACTTCTCATTTTAGAATGAAAAAAGGAATACCCTTAATTGTTCCTGAAGTAAATCCAAAGGATATATTTGACTTAAAAAAAAAAATTGTTTCAAACCCAAATTGCTCAACAATTCAGATGGTTATGGCACTCAAGCCAATACATGATCTTTTTAAAATAAAAAAAATTGTAGTTGCGACTTACCAGTCAACCTCTGGAGCAGGAAAATCTGCAATGGATGAACTTTTTCACCAAACTCTTGATGTGTATAAAAATAAACCACTTGTTGCCAAAAATTTTACAAAAAAAATCGCATTTAATTTAATTCCACATATCGACGAATTTTTAGATGACGGTTCAACAAAGGAAGAAAAAAAAATGATAGAGGAAACTCAAAAAATTTTTAAAGATAAATTTGAGATTTTCTCAACTTGTGTCAGAGTTCCAGTTTTTGTTGGTCACGGTGAAGCTATTTATTTAGAAACAGAAAAAACAATTGATCTTAAAAAACTTATATCTAATATTAAAAAGTTCCCTGGTTTATCTCTAGTCGATAAAAAAATAGATGGAGGATACGTAACCCCTGACGAATCAGCTGGAGAGGATGACGTGTTTATTAGTAGATTAAGATTAGGAGCAAATAAAAAAACAATTGGCTTATGGGTTGTTGCAGATAATTTAAGGAAAGGTGCTGCTTTAAATACAGTTCAAATTGCGGAGTTAATTATTAAAAATAAAATTGAATAGAAATGAAAAAAAACTTTAAGAGTAGATACTTCGAAGATTATAAATTGAATGAAGAAATTAATCATAGTGTTCCACGAACGATTACTGATGGTGATGTCGCAATTTATCTCAGTACAACGGGTAGCAGATTTCCTTTGAATTATTCAGCTGAATTCTCAAAAACTTTAGGACTTAAAAAAATTCCAATAGATGATATTTTATTGTTTCATATGGTTTTTGGAAGAACAGTCCCTGATTTATCTCTGAATGCAATAGCAAATTTAGGTTACGCCGGCGTAAAATTTCATAAACCTGCGTTTGTAGGAGACACTTTAAATGCAAGCTCCAAAATTATTGGATTAAAAGAAAACTCAAATGGAAAAACTGGAACTGTTTATGTAGAATCAGTAGGTAAAAATCAAAACGATGAAATTGTTTTAACTTATTACAGATGGCTTATGATGAGAAAAAGAAATGAAGGTATGATAAAATCATTCCAAAATACTATTCCTGATCTACCAGATAAAGTTAAAACTAAAGATTTTAATCTCATTGAAAATTTTGATATTGATAAATGGTCATCTTCAGTGTCTGGAAGTAGTTTTTATTTTAATGACTATGCAGAGGAAGAGGAAATACATCATTTGGATGGTCAGACAATTGAGGAATCAGAACATCAAATAGCAACTCGTCTTTATCAAAATAACGCCAGAGTTCATTTCAATCAGCATATTGAAAAATCTGGAAGATTTGGAAAGAGAATAATATATGGTGGTTATATAATATCTCTTGCAAGAGCGATTAGTTGTAATGGTCTTGCAAATACTTTTAAGCTGGCAGCAATTCATTCAGGAAAGCATTCCGCTCCAACTTTTGCTGGTGATACCATATATGCTTGGTCAAAGATTTTGGAGAAAGAAATTATCCATAAAAATGTTGGTGCGATGATGATCCGAACTTTAGCATCGAAAAACGATTCAAAAATGAATTTTCCAGATAAAAAAAATCTTACTGATAATATAGTTCTTGACTTAGAATATTCTGTTTTAATACCTATAAAATGAAAAAACAAGATCTCCCTCTCTCACCTCATCTGCAAATTTACAAACCCCAAATTACGTCTTTGCTCTCAATTTCTCACAGAATTTCAGGTGTAGCATTAAACTTTGTGTTGATAATTTTAGTACTTGGTCTCCTCTGTATTACTTTAGGAGAGAGTTACTTTGAGTTATTAATCTCTTTAATTAATTCTTTTCCAATAAAAATTATACTATTTTTAGCTATTCTAGGTTTTTCATACCATTTTTTAAATGGTATTCGTCATATAATTTGGGACTTTGGTTTTCTTCTTGGAAATAGATCGTCAGCAATTTTTGGATATTTTATTATAGCGACCTCCTTCATATCCAGTATTTTTATTTCTAGATTATTAGGACTCTTTTGATGAATTTTACTTACACATCAAAATGGTTATTTCAAAAAATTTTTGCAATCTTGTTTTTAATTGCATCCTTTTATACAGTTTATTCTTTATATGGCCTTGAACTTCAAAACTATGAAGTGATTACGGGATGGTTTAAAAACTATTTAAATTCATTTTCAGTTTTAGTAATGCTTTCTTCAATCATATTACATTCAAATATCGGGCTCTCATCAATAATAGATGATTATATTCATGAGGAATCGTTAAAACAAAAAATAATTTTAATTAAAAACTTTTTCTTTGTAGTTCTTTTTTTTATAACAATATTTAGTTTAATTAGATTAATTTTATGAATAATATTAAAACACATTATTTTGATGTTGTCGTAGTTGGCGCAGGCGGCTCTGGACTCAGGGCGGTGATGGGATGCGCGTCTCATGGACTGAAAACTGCTTGTGTATCAAAAGTTTTTCCAACAAGGAGTCATACAGTTGCCGCTCAGGGAGGAATAAGTGCTGCACTTGGCAATATGGGTGAGGATGACTGGAAATGGCATATGTATGATACAGTCAAAGGTTCTGATTGGCTTGGAGATCAAGATGCAATTGCCTTTATGTGTAAAGAAGCACCTGAGGCTGTAATTGAACTTGAACATTTCGGTGTCCCATTTTCCAGAACTGAAAAAGGGAAAATTTACCAAAGGCCATTTGGTGGTATGACAACTCATTTTGGAGAGGGTATTGCGCAGAGAACATGTGCAGCAGCAGACAGAACGGGCCATGCAATGCTTCATACTTTATATCAACAATCCTTGTCAAATAATGCTGATTTTTTTATTGAATATTTTGCAATAGATCTAATTATGAATGACAAAAATGAATGTTGTGGGGTGCTCACTTTTAACTTGCATGATGGAGAGTTTTATATCTTTTCTGCTAAAATGGTAATTTTAGCAACTGGTGGTTATGGAAGAGCTTACTTTTCATGTACTTCAGCTCATACCTGTACTGGAGACGGAGGTGGAATGGTTCTAAGAGCAGGCTTACCACTTCAAGATATGGAATTTACACAATTCCATCCAACAGGGATATATGGTGTTGGTGTTTTGATAACAGAGGGTGCTAGAGGAGAAGGCGGTTATTTGACAAACAGTGCTGGGGAGAGATTTATGGAAAGATATGCTCCAAATGCTAAAGATCTAGCCAGTAGAGATGTTGTATCTCGATCTATGACAACAGAAATAATGGAAGGTAGAGGGTGTGGTTCTAGAAAAGATCATATTCATCTTAACTTACATCATCTCGATCCTAATGTCCTTCAAGAAAAACTTCCAGGAATTACAGAATCAGCAAGAATATTTGCCGGCGTCGATGTACGAAAGAAACCCATTCCTGTTCAACCTACAGTACATTATAATATGGGAGGAATCCCAACCAATATTCATGGAGAAGTGCTAAATTTGGATTCTAAAGATAACGAAGTAGTTGTACCTGGGTTAATGTCGATTGGAGAAGCTGCATGCGTATCAGTCCACGGAGCAAATAGATTGGGGTCCAACTCTCTACTTGATTTAGTTGTGTTTGGAAAGTCAGCAGCCAACAGATGCAATCGTATAATTGATAGGAAAAAGAAAAATCCTGAAATTAAAGAGCATAAAATTAATAAATTAATAGAAGACTTCGAAAATATTAGGAATTCAAATGGAAGAAAGAGTGTTGCTTCCATAAGACTTGAAATGCAACATACTATGCAAAACTTTTGTCCTGTTTACAGGTCTGAAGAAATAATGCAAGAAGGTAAAAATAAACTATTATCGCTTCTCAACGATTTTAAAAATATAAAAATAAATGATCAAAGCTTAATATGGAATACTGAAGTGATAGAAGCCCTTGAATTAAAAAACCTGTTATCTCAAGCAATTGTAAGCGTAGACAGTGCTTTAAATAGAAAAGAAAGTAGAGGGGCCCACTCAAGAATAGATTATTCTAAAAGAGACGACAAAAAATGGCTTAAACACTCTCTAATTTGGGTTAATCAAGACGGAAAAACAGAGACTAGATTTAGAAAGGTTAATCTTCAAACTAACTCTAAAGAAATAAAAACTATTGAACCCAAAGCAAGAGTTTACTAATTTATAGTTATGGTTCAATTATCATTACCCCAACACTCCAAGGTTTCAGAAGGAAAAACTTTCGGAAAAGACGGAAAAAATAAAATCGTGTTCAATGTTTATAGGTGGAACAGAGAATCTGGCGAAAACCCAAAAATAGATAAATTTTTTATAGATAAGTCAAAACTAGGACCAATGGTTTTAGACGCTCTTATGTTTATAAAAAACAAGATAGATCCATCACTTACATTTAGGAGATCATGCAGGGAGGGTATATGCGGATCATGCTCAATGAATGTGAATGGCACAAATACCCTAGCCTGTTTGAAACCAATTGTGGGTAAAGAAATTAATATTTATCCTCTCCCACATATGAGAGTACTAAAAGACTTAATCCCAGACATGAGTGATTTTTATAAACAATACGAGTCTATACAACCATGGCTTAAAAACAAAACAACTTCAAAAAAAGAAAATTTGCAATCTCCCGAAGATCGAAAAAAACTGGATGGATTATATGAATGCGTACTTTGCGCTTGTTGCTCAACATCTTGTCCAAGCTACTGGTGGAATGGAGATAAGTTTCTTGGTCCAGCAATATTACTTCAAGCTTACAGATTTATTGTAGATAGTAGAGACAAAAATAAAAAACAAAGACTTAATGAACTTAAAGATAAATTTAAACTTTATAGATGTCATACAATTATGAATTGCACAAAAACTTGTCCCAAAAATCTCAATCCTGCAAAAGCTATCTCAGAAATAAAAAAGCTTCAAATTTCGTCATAATTTTGAAAAATCTAAGTTCTAAACTTATATCACATTTAACAAACGTAATTAAAATACATCCGAATTCTTGTCAGCTAGCTGTTGTCTCAAAAATTCAAGAGTTTATCTCTGACTTTTCAAAACCTAGACTTCTTGCATTAAAAAAAAACTCAAAAAACGGTTTATATATACATGGCTCGGTAGGGGTAGGAAAATCGGTAATTATTAAAGCTTTAAAAAAAATATATCCTCAATCAGAGATATTACACTTCAATGATCTCATTTTTAAACTTCAGTCGAGAAGCGAGAAAAACTTAAGTTACCTCAAAAATATCAAAAGAAAAAGGCTAATATTAATCGACGAGTTCTTTATAAATAATCTTACTAGTTTTATTTTATTCAGAAAATTTGTAGAAGAAATTAAATTTAATAATACTAAAATTATTATGAATGGAAATAAAAGTCTTGAAACCGTCTACAATGATCTTGTTAATCCTCAATTATGTGAAAAAATAAAAAATGAATTAAAAGCTTTTTTTTTAATTTTCAAAGTAAAATCAAGAAATGACTACAGAACCGGAAAAGCCATAGATCACGATTTTTTTTTAATAAAAAAAAAAAATAGAATTATAAAACAAAATTACATTGTTAGTGAATTTTCAAGTGAAAGGTCATCCAAACAGCTTGAATTTAAGCGAAAAGGAAATTCATTTAAATTAACAAAAGTTTATGGAAATCTGATAGATTTAGAATTTGATGATTTTTTTGAAAAAAATCTAATGTTTCAAGATTATGATTTAATTGCAAAAAAAATAAAAATCTTTGTACTTAGAAATATCAAACAAATAGATGAAAGTAAAAAAAATATTTTAGCAAGGTTTATTTCTTTTATTGACGTTTTGTATGAGAATAAAAATATACTTTCCATCTCTTCCAATGTAGGGTTAGATGAATTATATATAGGAAATACAAATTCCTCTGAATTTAAAAGAACTATATCTAGGCTAAAAGAAATGGGAACCAATAAATATATTAATAAAAATTTAAAGACAAATTAGTAAAATTAATGAAATCTTTACAACAAAATTTTAAAGATATTGAAGATGAAATAAATTTCTTAAAAAAGAAAAATAATGCCATTATTCTTTCTCATTTTTATCAAGATGAAGATATACAAGATATAGCTGATTTTATTGGTGACTCTCTTGATCTATCCAAAAAAGCTCAAAAAAATGATTCTGATGTAATCGTTTTTTGTGGAGTTAGATTTATGGCTGAAGTAGCTAAGATATTAAGTCCTCATAAGAAAGTTATTCTTCCAGATATAAATGCAGGTTGTTCTTTAGAAGAATCCTGTCAAGTGAATGAATTCCGAGAATTCAAAAAAAAGTATCCAAATCACATTGTATTATCATATATAAACTGCTCTGCAGAAATAAAAGCTGAATCAGATATAATTGTAACATCATCTAATGCTGAAAAAATTATAGAGAGCATACCTGCTAAACAAAAGATTATTTTTGCTCCAGACAAACATCTTGGAGGATACCTCAACAAGATTACAGGAAGAGATATGGTGCTCTGGAACGGCACTTGTATAGTTCACGAAACGTTTTCTGAAAGAGAGTTAATCAAAATGAAAGTAAGAGCAGATGATGCAAAAATTATTGCCCATCCAGAATGTCCTGAAAATATTCTTAATCATGCTGATTTTATAGGTTCAACCTCTTCCCTACTCAGATTTATTTCAACGAACGAAAATAAAAGATTTATAGTTGCTACAGAACCTCATATTATCCATCAGATGAAAAAAAATGAGCCTAAAAAAGAATTCTTAATAGCTCCAGGCAGTGATGGAAAATGCTCCTGTTCGAATTGCCCCTTCATGGAACTTAATACTTTAGAAAAACTTAGAGATTGTTTACTAAACTTATCTCCGGAGATTAATATTGATAACGAATTAATTTTGAAGGCAAAAAAACCTTTAAACACAATGTTAAAATTAAGCTAAAAATATTGTGCCTAATAAAAAACTCCTCAAAGAATCTTTCGAAAAACTTTGCAATGAACTAAAAAATGATCTTAATGGAAAAAGTATAAAAAATGACATTACTTCAAATTATCTTCTAGATAATAGTTCTGAATTTAAATGCGAAATATCGAACAGAGAAAATATTATTTTATGTGGAGCAGAATTCGTTAGATACTTCTTTAAAAAGAAATTCCCCAGAATTAAAATTCAATCTTTTTATAAAGATGGAGCAAAATTAAAAAAAAATTCTAAAATCTTCAGTTTATCGGGTAACTCAAAAGTGATTTTAGCAACCGAACGAACAGTTTTAAATTTTTTACAACACCTCTCTAGCATTTCAACACTTACACATAAATTTATTTTGGCGATGAATTCAACTGACACCAAATTAAAAAATACGAGGAAAACAACTCCTGGATTAAGAGTATTCGAAAAATATGCAACAGTTATTGGAGGTGCCATTAATCATAGGATGGGATTGTTTGATCAGATTCTTGTAAAAGATAATCATATCAAGGCATTAGGAAAAATTGAAACTGCACTATCAAAATTAAATGAAAAAAAACAAAAATTTCAAATTGAATGCGAAAATATCGATGAAGTTAAAAAATCAATTGGTATGGGAGCCAAATATATTCTTCTCGATAATATGAGGCCTAAAGAGATACAAAACTGTATAAAACTAAGAAATAACAAGAATATTAAATTTGAAATTACTGGTGGAATTTCTATTAATAATATTTCAAAATTTTCAAATTTAGGTGCAGATTATATTTCTACAGGAAAAATAACCAATTCTGCTAATTCAGTGGATATTGGTTTGGACATAATATAAAATCTTATCAAAGGTGGCATTTTGAACAAAATCAGTCTAATCGGCGCTGGAAATATTGGGACAATATTAGCCTACAACTTAAGTCGTAAACAAATTGGTCCTATAACAATGGTTGATGTGGTAGAAGGACTTGCAAAAGGAAAGTGTCTCGACCTCTCCCAGAGCCTTCCAATTGAGAATCTAAACATAAAAATCGAGGGAACAACCGACATTTCAGCAATTAAAGATAGTGCAGCGATCATTATAACAGCTGGGATTGCAAGAAAACCAGGTATGAGCCGAGATGATTTAATAGAAACAAATTTTTCTATCATGAATGAAATTGGAAAAGCTATTAAGAAATTTTCTCCGTCATCATTTGTTATTTGTGTAACAAATCCTTTAGATGCGATGGTATGGAGTTTAAGGGAGATTGCAGGAATAAAACCAAACATGATCACAGGGATGGCCGGAATTTTAGACTCAGCCAGATTTAGATTTTTCTTATCACAAGAGTTAAATATTTCTGTAGAAAATATTCAAACAATGGTTCTTGGAGGACACGGAGATACAATGGTACCTCTTTTAGATTTAACTTCTATCGCAGGCATTCCAATAAAAAAATTTATTGAAAAGAGTAATACAAAAAAAGAAAAATTAGAACAAATTGTTAATAGAACACGAAATGGAGGGGGGGAGGTTGTATCATTAATGAAAAATAGTTCAGCTTTCTATTCACCTGCATGTAGTGCTCTGGAAATGCTTGAATCTTATCTTTACGATCAAAAAAAAATATTACCTTGTTCTGCTTTTTTGAATGGGGAATATGGAGTTAAAGGACTATTTGTTGGTGTGCCAGTTATAATAGGTGAAAAAGGTATTGAAAAAATCATTGAGCTGGATTTATCAGATCAATCAAAAAAAGAATTTCAAAAATCAGTTGAAGCAGTTGAGCAATTAGTTAAAAAATGTAAAAAATTACTGGTGTAATTTATCAAATTCATATATGCTCGCCGCTTAAGTAATGAATTCAAATGTATTGAATTTTTTAACTTTTTTGGAAATTAAAAAATGGACATTCACGAATATCAAGCAAAACAACTGCTTTCTAAATTTGGAGTAAATATACCTCCAGGAGAGGTAGTGTATCAAACGCACGAAGCGGAAAATATAGTATCATGGCTTAACGAAGATAAAATTGTTGTAAAAGCTCAGGTTCATGCTGGAGGCAGAGGAAAAGCTGGTGGCATTAAAGTATGTTCTGGAGACGAACAAGTTGTAAAAACAGTTGACAAAATGATTGGAATGAAAATTATTACACCTCAAACCTCAGAATCAGGTAAAACAGTAAGAAGAGTTTATTTAGAAAAAGGGTATGACGTCCAAAAAGAACTTTATCTATGTATCACTGTAGATAGAGAAACAGGAGGAAACACTATTATTTATTCCAGAAAAGGTGGAGTAAATATTGAAGAGGTATCAGAAAAAACTCCTAATGAAATTCATAATATGAAAATTGCTCCAGGTTCTGATTTGCTTACCCATCATGCAAGAACGATAGTTTATAATCTCGGTCTTAAAGGAGCAGTCGCTAAAAAAGCTCAAAAAAATATACTCTCAGTTTACAAAGCATTCGTATCACTGGATGCTGCTATGATTGAAATAAATCCTTTCGCTATCACAAAAAATGAAGATGTAGTAATTCTAGATTGTAAAGCTTCCTTCGATGATAACGCACTTTATAGACAAAGAGTTGTAGCAGAAATGAAAGATGAAAATGAGTATGACCCTTTGGAGTTAGAAGCTGCACGTCATGATTTAAATTATGTAAAATTGGATGGAAATATAGGATTAATGGTTAATGGAGCGGGGTTGTCAATGGCTACGATGGATATTATCAAATATTATGGAGGAGAAGCTGCAAACTTTATGGATGTTGCAGGTGCTGCGACACCTGAAAGAGTTGCAGCTGCCTTTAAACTTATTTATAAAGACCCAGATGTTCAGGGTATTTTAATCAATATTTTTGGTGGAATGATGAGGTGTAACGACATAGCAACTGGGCTCGTAAATGCTTCAAAAGAAGTTGGACTTAATAAACCGCTAGTAGTACGGCTTGAGGGAACAAACGTAGATATGGGTAAAGAAATACTAATAAATTCTGGATTTCCAATTAAACCTGTTGATACTATGGAACAAGCTGCACAAGATGTTGTAAAAATGGTTAAGGAAAATAGATAATGGCTGTTTTACTAACAAAAGAATCTAAAGTTATCTGTCAGGGATTTACAGGAGCTCAGGGAACATTTCATTCTGAAAGAGCAATAGATTATAACACAAACATTGTTGGTGGCGTTACACCTGAAAAAGGTGGCACCAAACACCTTAATGTTCCTGTATTCAATACAGTCGCAGAAGCCAAAAAAAAAACTGGATGTAATGCAAGTGGTGTTTTTGTCCCTCCTCCTTTTGCAGCTGACGCAATACTTGAAGCAGTTGAAGCAGAACTTGATTTGGTTGTTTGTATTACAGACGGAATTCCTACAAGCGATATGCAAAGAGTAAAAAGAGAGATGAAAGGGTGTAAGACAAGGTTAGTCGGTCCAAATTGTCCAGGTGTTCTAACTCCTGGAATTGGAAAAATTGGAATTATTCCAGGGCATATTTGTAAACCTGGAAGAATTGGCGTAGTTTCTAGATCTGGAACATTGTCATATGAATCAGCTGTTCAAACAGCAGAATTAGGACAATCAACAATAATTGGTATAGGTGGAGACCCAGTTAATGGTACAAATTTTGTTGATGCTTTAGAGTTGTTTTTAGATGACGACGAAACAGACGGAATTGTTTTAATCGGAGAAATAGGTGGAACTGCTGAAATCGATGGGGCAGAATTTATAAAATCGTGGAGTGGAAAAACAAAAAAACCAGTTGCAGCATTTGTTGCTGGTGCGGCTGCTCCAAAAGGAAGAAAGTTAGGTCATGCTGGAGCAATTGTTAATAGTGGCGCAGAAACCGCAGATGCAAAAAAAGAAGCTTTAAAATCTGCAGGCGTTACTGTTGCTGATACCATTACAACTATTGGAGATGCTATGAGAAAGGCTATGAAAATTTAAAAATGAGTTCAAGTGCAATAATTTCTTTTCTTGGTGAAAACAAACCCAACCTAATTTCAGAAATAACTTCTTACCTCACAGATAAAGGCGGAGAGTTTTCTGGTGTAACATTTGCTACACTTGGAAGGGTATGTGAGTTGACAATGGTTTACCACAAATCAGAAAAAATAGAAATTAACGAAATAAGATCTGAGCTTGAGAAACTTCAATCAGCTAAAAATGGCGATTTCCAAGTAAAACCTTTAGAAGCTTTTTCTGACGGTGGACCAACAACGAAAATTACCCATCGCGTGGTATTATCCGGCGAAGATCAGAAGGGTCTTCTTAATAAAATAATCAAAACGCTTAATGAAAATAATGCTTTGATAATAAGAATGAATACTGAAAAAATCACTTTCAGTGAAAAAACCCAATATATTTGTAGATTTGCTATATCTATAAGAGATGAAAACGCTCCTCAATGCTTATCACAAATGGTAAAAGTTGCCGGTGAGATGAAACTTACCTTTAGATACGAAACTTCATAAACTAATCTGTACTTGGATGATTTTTTTCAAGGATCTCTCTCAAGTAATCCTTGTTTACTGAAGTGTACTTTTGAGTAGTAGATAATGAAGAATGACCAAGAAGTTCTTGAATCGATCGCAAATCTACAAAATTTTGTAAAAGTTCTGTAGCAAATGTATGTCGCAAAGAATGAGGAGTTGTATTCTCAGGTAATACCAACCTATATCGAATTTTTCTAACTAGTCTTTGTATTATCTCTGGCTTTAATTTTCCTCCTTTTTTTCCCAAAAAAATAAAGTCATCTGATTTAAACTCATAAGGACATTCTTTAATCATTTTTTTTATAAACATTTGAATTTCTGTTGCTATTGGTATTGTTCTAACTTTCCCGCCTTTTCCTATAATTCTTATGTCCTCCGTATAGGTATCCTTTAATTTTAAGTTAAGTGCTTCACTGATTCTCAAACCATATCCCCACATGAGAACTAACACTGAGAGGTTTCTCATCATAATCCACTTTTCTTTCTCAGTTTTTATATCATCCAAAAGTTTTAATGTTTGACTTTCAGTCAAAGGCCTAGGCAAAGACTCTAAAAATCTTGGTCCTTTAATTCTCAATATTTTTGAACTTGGAATTATTTTTTTTGTAATTAGAAAAGTAAAAAAACTTTTTAATGAAGATAAAGCCCTCGCATTAGATCTATGACTACATCCTTTTTTTAATCTTTCATAGAACCAGCCAGAAAGATCATCCTCATCCACATTAATAATTATTTTTAGGTCAATATTTAAATTATTGTGATTACTCAAAAAATTTAAAAAAGATTTTAAATCAATGCAATAAGACTTGGACGTATTGAAAGCAAGTCTTTTCTCATTTTCTATCCATGATTTCCAATTATCAAAAAATACTTTTATTTGTTTATTCATTACAAAATTGTTTTAGCTTTTCTTGCACAATATTCGAAAAAAATAAAATAAAATCGTAGGCTTTATTATTCAAAAAATGTTTATCTTTACTTCCAAAAACTAACAGAGCAGAACTTTTAAAGAATTCATGACCAAGAGAATAAATTGCATTCGAGTAAATATCTTGATTAAATTCCTTAAATATTTTCAATTGATTATCGACAGCATCCATTATTAGTTGATTTTTTTTCCCATAGACTTTTTTTATTATTTCTTCATTTTTAGAAATAAGATTATATTTATTTGATATAATTTTATTACTTGTAACGATATTAATTATCTCTAGATCAAATTTACCTGGCAACTCATCTTTCAAAAAAACAAATACATCTTTGACGTTATCAATTCTGAGTATTTCTATTACTGATTCATGAATTTTTTGCTGAGTTAAAAAGTTGTGGTGGGCATTTTCTATAATATTTTTTTGGACATCTTTTAAATTTTTAATTATCCAATCTTTGAAAGGAACAACTTTTGATTTGTCATCGTATTCAGCATTATTTTTTAATGGAAAATTAATTTTTTCTAATGCATTTGGATTGTTAATAAAAAAATCTGGATTTTTTTCAAGAAAGTCGAGGACTTGTTCATTTTTAATTTTTTTTCTAATCATTAGATCAATAATATTTCATTAAACATATTAAACAATATATTGATAAAAAATTTTGTTATAATTTTTATATGATTTTTGAAGTTTTATTGCCTCTTCCAATAAAAAAAACTTTTTATTATACGGGAGCAAAGTCTAATAAAGCGCACAAAGCTGTCGTAATAGGTTCTCTTGTTGAGGTTAACTTTAAAAACAGAGTGCTCGTTGGTGTTGTAATCAATTTGATAAAATCAACATCCTTAAAAAAACCACTTAAAGAAATTAATAAAGTACTTCATCCTTTATCCTTTAATAATGAAATTATGAAAAGCATAGATTTCATTTCACAATACAGCTGTAATCAATCATCAATGATTTTAAAAATGTTCTTATCAAATTTTCCAATGAGAGAATCAAAAACGCATTTAGAGCAAAATAAAGTCTTTAAACAATTTAAAGAAAAAAAAATAAAACTTAATTCAAATCAACAGGAAGTTGTGCACAAAATAAACGAAATAACATTCAAAAAATTTAAAGTAATTCTTTTAGAAGGAGTTACAGGTTCAGGTAAAACCAGAGTTTATTTTCACAAAGTCAGAGAAGTAATTAACAAAGGATATCAGTGTTTAATTTTGGTACCAGAGATAATACTTACAACTCAATGGGTAGAAGATATCAAAAATGATTTTGATATTAATCCCACTGTTTATCATTCATCTATTAAAAAAAATATAAGAGAAGAAATTTGGGGAAAAGTAAATTTGAATGAAGAAAAACTCATTATAGGAACAAGGTCTGCTCTCTTCTTACCATTTAATAAACTTGGTTTAATTGTGATTGACGAAGAACATGATAGTTCATATAAGCAAGAGGAGCAATTGATAATCAACGCCAGGGATTTTTCGATAGTCAGAGCAAAAAACGCCAATTGTATGGTCATCTTAAGTTCAGCAACTCCTTCATTGGAATCATCACATAATTCAAAGTTAAAAAAATATGAATATTTTAAACTTTACAGAAGAGTAAATAACGTTCAACTTCCAATTTTTAAAATAATTGATATGAAAAAAGAAAATTGCATCATTTCTAATGAACTTTCAAATTCAATACAAAAAAATATTAATAGTAATTATCAAACTTTAATCTTTATTAATAAAAGAGGGTATTCTCCATTCATAATATGTAAAAATTGTGGGTACACGAAGGTTTGCGAGAGTTGTAATACATCTTTAGCACTTCATAATCACTCTAAAAATAAAAGTTATCTACTATGTCATCACTGCAATCACAAAGAGGTATTTAAAAATTCTTGTCCATCTTGTGAACAAAAAAATACTTTTATTTTTCCAGGTTTGGGTATTGAGAAAATAGCAGAAGTAGTATCAAACAAATTTCCAGTTGCAAAGAAATGTATTTTATCTAGCGACATAATAAGCAGTTCGTCCAAATTTCAAAACGTTGTCTCGGATATTGTTTCAAACAAAGTAAATATTATAATAGGAACTCAGCTTATATCCAAAGGTCATAACTTCCCATCCTTAAAAACAGTTGGAATCATTAATATAGACAATTTGATGAATGATTTTGACTTTAGGTCATATGAAAAAACTTTTCAACAAATCGTTCAAGTTGGAGGAAGAGCCGGAAGAAGGAATCTACACGGTGAAGTATTAATTCAAACCTTGCAACCGGATCATCCTGTAATCAAACTATGTACAGAAAAAAATAATAACTTCTTTATAAATTGGGAACTGGCGTCAAGAAAGGAGAACAATCAACCCCCTTATTCTAATTATACGTCACTAATTTTTTCTTCAAAAAAAGAAAAACTTGTCATTGAATTTTCAAAAAAAATTTACGAAAAAATTTACGAAAACTTTAAAAATATAGAAATATTTGGCCCCGCCCCAGCAATTCTTTATAAAAAAAACTCTTTCTTCAGGTACAAAATCTTAATAAAAATGAACAAAAATATAATTTTACAAAAAAGAGTTAAGAACTTTTTTGTTAATATTAAATGTCCAAGTAGTCTAAAATTATATATTGATGTTGATCCAATAAACTTTGTATAATAATTTCAAATATTGATCAGAAACTTTTCTTATGCTAAGAACAAATTTTAATTTAAGAGATAGACTTGACTAAAAACGTTGAAAACATAAACGAGATTTGTAAAAGGTACGCCAATGCTCTTATTTTGTCATCTGAAAACAGAAACGAATTAAAAATTATTACTAAGAATTTCGAACATTTCAATAAAGTTTTAAGAACTTCCAACGATTTATCAAGATATATAAAAAACCCCTTAATTAACTCGCAAAAAAAGTCATCTGTTTTAAAACAAATTTGTAAATCTTGTTCATATAATCAGTTTTTTCAGGGTTTTATTGGTGTTTTAACTAAGCATGGTAAAATAAATCTGCAAGAAAAAATTTTAAATGAATATAAAAGGATAATTGATTTGAAAGACGGTTTGACAGAAATAATTGTTACAACCTCTGAACCGTTAGAAAATGAAGTAGAAAAAAAATTAAAAAAAAAACTGTCTGATTCTCTAAAATTGAAAGTTAAGCTTACAAAAATAATTGATAAAGAGATTATTGGGGGAATAAAAATTAAAATTAAGTCTATAATGATTGATAATTCTATTAAGTCTAAGCTATCGGAATTCGAAATTTAATGAAAGGTAAAATTAATGACAATTGATGCATCTGAAATCTCAGCAATATTAAAATCTGAAATCAAAAATCTTGACAACGATCCAACAATTTCTGAAGTTGGCACTGTTTTAACAGTAGGCGACGGTATTGCAAGAGTTTATGGATTAGACAACGTACAAGCTGGAGAAATGGTTGAATTTCCTGGAAAAGTTAAAGGAATGGCCCTCAATTTAGAGGATGATAATGTTGGAGTTGTTATTTTCGGTAGTGATAAATCCATCAAAGAAGGGGACGTTGTTAAGAGAACAAATTCAATTGTTGAAGTACCAACTGGAAAAGATTTATTAGGAAGGGTTGTTGACGGACTTGGAAATCCTATCGATGGAAAAGGTCCTCTTAAAGACGTCGTATACAGGCGTGCAGAATTAAAGGCACCTGGCATTATTCCGAGAAAATCAGTTCATGAACCAATGCAAACTGGAATAAAAGCAATAGACAGTTTAATACCAATTGGGCGAGGTCAACGTGAATTAATTATTGGTGACCGTCAAACCGGAAAAACATCGGTAATAGTGGATACAATAATAAATCAAAGAGAAATTAACAATTCAGATGATGAATCAAAAAAATTATATTGTATTTATGTTTCTATAGGACAAAAAAGATCTACAGTTGCACAGATAGTAAAGACGCTCGAAGATAACGATGCAATGAAATACTCTATTGTAGTTGCTGCAACTGCATCTGATCCTGCTCCACTTCAGTTTCTCGCACCTTACACAGGCTGTGCTATGGGGGAATATTTCAGAGACAATGGAATGCATGCTGTTATTTTTTACGATGATTTATCTAAACAAGCTGTAGCCTACAGACAAATGTCTCTTTTACTTAGAAGACCTCCTGGAAGAGAAGCTTTCCCTGGTGATGTATTTTACATTCATTCAAGACTACTAGAACGAGCGGCAAAAATGGGAGAAAAAAGTGGTTTAGGGTCATTAACTTCTTTACCCGTCATTGAAACACAAGCAGGTGATGTTTCTGCCTATATTCCAACGAACGTTATTTCAATAACAGACGGCCAAATTTTTTTAGAAACCGAACTGTTTTTTAAAGGAATCAGACCTGCTGTGAATGTAGGTTTGTCAGTGAGCCGTGTTGGATCTGCAGCTCAAATTAAAGCAATGAAACAAGTTTCAGGTTCTATTAAACTTGATCTGGCACAATTTAGGGAAATGGAAGCGTTTTCGCAATTTGCGTCTGATTTAGACCAATCTACTAGGAATCTTCTTGAAAGAGGAAGAAGATTAACTGAAATTCTTAAACAACCGCAATATGCTCCTTTAAAAGTTGAAGAACAAGTTGTAGTAATTTTTTCAGGAGTAAGAGGCCATCTTGATAAGATTTCTATTAATGATATTACAAAGTTCGAAAAGTATCTTCTAGAAAAAATTCGAAATGAAGGAAAACAAATTTTAGAATCGATTAAAAAAGAACAGAGTATTAGTGAGGAACTTGACAGTAAGTTGAGCAATTTCGTTGAAAATGTAGTAAAAGAGTTCTTGGAGGAAAATAATGCCAAGTCTTAAAGATTTAAGAAACAGAATATCCAGTGTTAAGTCAACCAAAAAAATTACCTCTGCAATGAAAATGGTTGCAGCAGCTAAATTAAAAAGAGCACAAGATAATGCAGAGAAAACCAGACCATATGCAAGAAAAATGAGCGAAATTGTAAATTCTTTAGTTGAAAATAATAAATCAAAAGAATTTAAGTTTTCAGAAAAAAAAAAAAAAACAACCAGAAATATACTTCTCATCGTGTGTTCTGCTGACAGAGGTTTGTGTGGAGGATTCAATGGTTCAATAATAAAATTTTCAAAAAAACTATCAGAGAAAATAATTAATGATGGGGGGAAAGTAAGTTATATATTCGTTGGGAAGAAGGCTTACCAATCTCTTCAAAGATTTTGCGGTGAATCTATTCTGGACTTCTTTTCCGATATAGCTAATCCGTCTATTAAATTTGAATTAGCCAGTTCTATACGAGATAAAATACTAGAACTTTTTCTCAATAATTCAATGGATGAATGTCATTTAGTATATACCGAATTCAAAAGTGCAATTTCTCAAACTGTACAATCCCTGAAGCTTCTTCCATTAAACGCTTTAGAGACAAACAATAACAATAGTTCGAATAAATCTTATGATTTTGAACCAAGCGAAGAAGAAATTTTGAATGAAATAATTCCTAAAAATATTGCAATACAAATACATACTGCTCTCCTTGAAAACTTAGCAAGTGAGCAAGGGTCGAGAATGACTGCTATGGATAATGCAACAAGAAACGCAAATGACATGATAGACAACTTAACGCTATTCTATAATAGATCGAGACAAGCTCTTATTACTAAAGAGCTAATTGAAATAATTTCTGGTGCAGAAGCTGTTTAATTTAATGAAGGAGAAATAAATATGAGCGCAAATGAGGGAAAAATTAAACAAGTGTTAGGAGCAGTTGTTGACGTGAGTTTCACAGATCAACTACCCCAGATATTAGATGCACTTGTTGTTAAGCATGAAAATAAAAACTTAGTTTTAGAAGTTGCACAGCATTTAGGTGAAAATACTGTCAGAACAATTGCAATGGATTCTACTGATGGTCTTGTAAGAGGTCAAAAGGTTATTGATACTGGAAATCCTATTTCCGTTCCGGTAGGTCCTGAAACACTTGGAAGAATCCTGAATGTAGTTGGGGAACCTGTTGATGAAAGAGGTCCATTGAAAACAAAATTAAAATTTCCAATCCATAAAAATGCTCCTGAATTTACAGATCAATCAACTGAGACCGAGGTTTTAGTTACGGGAATAAAAGTCGTAGATCTTTTGGCCCCTTATTCAAAAGGTGGAAAAATTGGTTTGTTTGGTGGAGCAGGTGTTGGAAAGACAGTTTTAATTATGGAATTGATAAACAACATAGCTAAGGGACATGGAGGTTACTCTGTGTTTGCTGGTGTTGGAGAAAGAACCAGAGAGGGTAATGATCTATATTATGAGATGATAGAATCTGGTGTTATCAAACTTGATAGTGATGATTCAAAAGCAGCACTTGTTTATGGTCAAATGAATGAGCCACCTGGAGCAAGAGCCAGAGTTGCATTAACTGGTTTGACCCTAGCAGAATATTTTAGAGACGAAGAAGGACAAGATGTTCTATTGTTCGTTGATAATATTTTTAGGTTTACACAAGCAGGTTCCGAAGTCTCAGCACTATTAGGACGAATACCTTCTGCTGTAGGTTACCAACCTACACTTTCAACAGATATGGGTGCCCTCCAAGAAAGAATTACTTCAACTAATAAAGGTTCTATAACGTCCGTACAAGCTATTTATGTTCCAGCTGACGATCTTACAGATCCCGCTCCTGCTACTTCTTTTGCACATTTAGATGCAACAACTGTCCTTTCAAGGCAAATTGCAGAACTAGGGATTTACCCTGCAGTTGATCCTTTAGACTCTACATCAAGGATACTTGACCCAAGAATTATCGGCGAGGAACACTATGGAGTAGCGAGAAGAGTTCAGGAAACACTCCAGAAATACAAATCTCTACAAGATATAATAGCAATACTTGGAATGGATGAACTTTCAGAAGATGACAAGCTAGTGGTTGACAGAGCACGAAAAATCCAAAAATTTTTGTCCCAACCTTTTCATGTTGCTGAAGTGTTTACTGGATCTCCAGGAGTTTTTGTTAGTCTTCAAGAAACCATAAAAGGCTTTAAAGGATTAGTTGAAGGAGAATATGATAACATTCCAGAAGCAGCTTTCTACATGGTTGGAACTATAGAAGAGGCAATAGAAAAATCAAAAAAATTATCCAATTAATATAATGAAACAATTTAAACTTGAAATAATCTCACCCAATGAGGTTGTCTTTGAAAAAGAGATCGATCTTGTTATTTTACCCGGAAGAGAAGGTGACTTTGGTATTCTTAAAGATCATATGCCATTTTTAACATCTTTGAGAGTCGGGATAGCTTATATTTATCTAGAAAAAAAAATAATTGAAACTTTTTTGGTAACTGGAGGCATTGTTGAAGTTTCACAAAACAGATGTTCACTTTTAACTGAAGAAGCAATTAATACCAATTCTGTTAGTTCAACAAATAAGACCGAAGAATCATCAAATAAGGATGAGATAAACTTGAAAAGATTAAAAGAGAGGGCATTAGAAAAACTTTATTACTCTTGATAAAGATTTCTAAAATTTTTAAGTACTTTTTTATATAATGTTCTTTTGAAAGGAACAACTAAATCCAAACAATCAATTGGGTTTATCCACCTCCACTTACAAAACTCAGGGTTTTTAAACTTTTTTATATCTACTTGATCATCATTACCGAAAAATCGGCAGGCAAACCAAATCTGTTTTTGTCCAATATACTTTCCATTCCAGACTTCATTTACCAATTCTTGAGGAAGTTTATACTCCAACCATTCACTTGTTTTGCTTATTATCTTGTAACTCTTTTTCAATCCAGTTTCCTCCATTAGTTCCCTTTTCATCGCATTTTCAGGTGACTCTGGTCCATCTATTCCACCTTGTGGCATCTGCCAGTATTCATTTTTGTAGTCAAATCTCTTTCCTACCCAAAGTTGATTTCTTTTGTTTATAAGAAAAATACCAACACCTTTGCGATATTTTTGTTTCATGATATTTAAAACAATTAGTTTGAAGATTTTTTATTTACTAAGTTGATAGCAAGTATCAAGTCAAAAGCTCTTGTAAGTTGATAATCGTCAATCTTTTCTTCATCTTTTTTTGAAGTAGACTTATCTTCATTTCTGTTTGAAATTTCTTGATCATTGTCTATTGCACCCCTAAGATCTGACTCTTTTCTGCTGCTTAGTTCATCAACCTTCTTAAGTTCAGCTTGCTCAACTAAAATGTCAGGGTCGATTCCAGTTTTCTGAATCGATCTCCCTGATGGAGTATAATATTTTGCAGTAGTCAGCTTTAATGCAACATCTTCTCCTGAGGGAATTATTGTTTGTACAGAACCTTTACCAAAAGATTTTGTTCCCATGATAATTGCTCTTTTATGATCCTGAAGTGCTCCTGCAACAATTTCAGATGCAGAAGCACTTCCCTGATTTATTAAAACTATCAGAGGCAATCCTCCGGTAAGATCATTCTTTACAGCGTTATATCTACTTCCTTGCTTTCCGTTTTTCCCCCTAGTTGAAACAATTTCTCCCTTATCCAAGAATATATCTGTAACGTTAACCGCTTGATCCAATAAGCCGCCTGGATTATTTCGAAGGTCTAAAACATAACCTATTAGTTTCTCTTTCTTAAAACTTTTTATCGAATCTATTATTTGTCTATCAACCTTTTGGTTAAATGAAGATACTCTTATATATCCAATATTATTTTCCACTCTAGCTTTAACTGCTTTCAACTGTATGATCGCCCTAGTTATAAAAATCTGAAGATTTTCGTTTTCGTTTCTATTAACAGTAAGTTTAATTTTAGATCCAACTTTTCCTCTCATTATTGATACTGCTTCAGACAAGGTCATCCCTAAAACAGGCTCATCATCCAAGTGTGTTATTAGGTCACCAGACTTTATTCCAGCTTTATCGGCAGGAGTGTCATCAATTGGAGCTATTACCTTTACAAAACCACCTTCAAGTGTGACTTCAATACCCAAACCTCCAAATTCTCCTTTCGTCTGCACCTTCAACTCATTGAGTTCATCATAATTTAGATATGTTGAATGCGGATCAAGCGAACTTAACATGCCCTCAATTGCTGATTCAATCAGATCTTTTGATGTTACATCTTCTACATAATTATTCTTTATTTTCTCGAAAGCCTCGCCAAACAGATTGAGATATTTGTAAACATCTTTTTCTTCCTCTGTTTTCAATGAAAACGGGAGAACTAAAAATAACAAAAATATAAATAAATTTTTCATAATTATAATATAGTGTTGATTATGCAGTTTTTTTATAAAATCTCAACTTTTGATTTAGGATCAACAATTTTACCATTTTCTCTTAACTCAAAATAAAGTTGATTTTGCAGGGTAGAGGAAATTTTCGCAATCGGTTCCCCTGCCAAAACTTCGTTTCCAGTTGAAATTAACAAACTTCTCATACCAATTAACACTGAGGTGAATCCTTTGTTATCTTTGATCATTACTAAATTCCCAAAACTTTTAAACTTATTGGCATACACGACAGTACCATCCATTGGCGATGTCACAAATGAATCCTCCTTAACCTTAAAAACCAATCCATTTTTTAGTTTATGTTGGTCTTTTCCTTCTCCATAATCTGAAATTATTTCACCTGAAACCGGCATTTTAATTCTTGATTTTATTTTTGATATAATTTTTCTTTTGGTTTCTGCGGCTTTAACTAAGTCATTCAAATTTTTTGCTTTTTTTCTGAGATCTTTGGCTTTTTGCTTGAGTTTTTTATTAGTCTTCATTTTCTTTTGAACTTTAGCTACTTCATCAATTTTTTTTTCAAGCATTAACAGTTTTTTTTTAAGATTTTTTTTTTTAGTTTTATAATTTTCTAACTCTAAAGCCAACTCGTTATCGATTGACTTTAAATTTTCTAAATTTAAAAAATAATCATTAATCCCAGTTTTTACCTCTTTTAAAAAAAATTCTCTTATTATCTGCTTTGTAATTAATTCCTGCGATGAATTATTAAGATTCCTAACAATTCTTGTAAATTGATTGGTGTAAAACTTGTCTTGTAGTAAAAAAATGATTCTCCTACCCAACAAATCCCTATTTTTTATATATCTATTAATAATAATTTTTTTTTGAGTATTTCTATCTAAATCAATTTTTATTTTTTTTAATTCTTTATTGTTTATCAAAATTTCGTTATGAATTTTTACAGTTTGTTTTTTTAAACCGTTTAGTTTAACTTTCAAATCTGTGTTTTTGGCCAATGAATTTGATAAGTTCAAAGATAATAAAATTATTATAAAAATCTGCTTCATTTAATTAGTGGTTTTCCTTTCATTACAGTTGGAATTTCAAGGTCGAGAAGCTTTAATACTGTTGGAGCAATATCTGCAAGCTTACCAGTTTTAATTGAATAATTAATTTTCTCACAAATAGTAAAGGGAACCAGGTTTAGTGAATGAGTTGTACATGCTATATTTTTTTTCTCATCAAACATATCTTCAGCATTTCCGTGATCTGAAGTAAGAATAAGTGAATATCCGTTTTTTTTACATTGTTCGAAAATCTTTCCAATACATTCATCTACGGCTTCGATTGCTTTCACAGTTGCTTCAATATTTCCTGTATGTCCAACCATATCTGGATTCGCAAAATTTGTTATAATTAAATCGTATTTTTTTTTTTTTATATTTTCTATGACATTATCTCTTACCTCAAAAGCAGACATTTCTGGTTTGATATCGTAAGTCTTTACTCTCGGAGAGGGAATTAAAATTCTGTCCTCGCCAGTAAATTTTTCCTCAACCCCGCCATTCAGAAAATATGTTACGTGAGCGTATTTTTCCGTCTCAGCTACTCTTAACTGTTTTAATCCAAAACAAGAAACAACTTCGCCTAGCGTTTTTTTAATTTGAATTGATTCAAAAATTGGTTTAATTTTTTTTTTCAATCTTTTTGAATATTCAACCATACTTATTGGATTAAAAAATTTTGGTCTTTTGTTTCTCTTAAAATAACTAAAATCGTCATCAAATATTGATGATAGAATTTCTCTTACTCTATCAGCTCTATAATTTGTAATGAAGAATCCATCTCCATCTTTAGCTCCGTTATAACCATTAAAATTAGTGGGTTCAAAAAACTCATCAGTGATGTGCTTTTCGTAGCTTTCACTTATTGCAGTTAAATACTTCCTCTTTTTTGGACCTGAACCTTCTATAATAGCTTTATAAGCTTTCTCAATTCTTTCCCATCTGTTATCCCTATCCATAGCAAAAAAACGACCGGAAATACTGGCAATTTTTATATTTTTTCTTTTACCTATTTTTTTAGTTAATAAGCGTAAATTTTCTTTGCCCCCAACTGGGGAACTGTCCCTTCCATCTAAAATACAATGAATGTAAATATTTGGTTTATTTTTATTAAGAATTTCTATTAGATCAAAAAGATGATCTTGATGCCCATGAACCCCTCCTTTTGATATCAAACCGACAATGTGAATCCTTTTGCACTTTTCTAAAATAGTTGTTATTGAAGATTTATTTTTTATTTCACCCTTGCTGAATGATTTTGAAATCCTCATTATATCTTGGAGAATAATTCTTCCAGCACCAATATTTGTGTGCCCAACTTCAGAATTCCCAAATTGACCGGCAGGTAATCCCACATCATTTTCAGAAGCTTTTAATTTTAAGTATCCGTATTTTTTAGTCAGATAATCGAAATTTTTTTTTTTTGCAAGAAAAATGGCATTGTGGGAATTATTCTTGCCTAATCCCCAACCATCTAAGATACAAACTAGTACTTTTTTTTTCATTTTATAACTATTTGTGATATCGAGAATTTTTTATAATTTCCAAACCTCTATATATTTGTTCAATTAACATGACTCTAACAAGAAGATGTGGCCATGTTTGATTTCCAAATGAGATTGTCAAAAATGAATTTTTAAAAAAGCTGTCAAGCCCCTCCTCGCTCCCAATTATAAAATTTAACTTCTTACAACCTGAATTTATTTTACTGTTTAAAATATCTGCAAACTCTAAACTCGAGAAATTTTCTCCACTCTTATCCAAAACAAAAACATTATTGTGATCTTGATTTTTTAAGAACTTAAGTATTTCTAGTTTTTCTAACTCTTTCTTTTTGTTATTTTTATAGGTTTTTAATTCTATTAAAACTGTCTTGAACTTGATTCTTTTTTGGTAATATTCAAAAATATTCTTGAATTTTTGATTCACTTTAAATTTACCTAAAGATAGGATATTAATTATCATATCTATCCAAATCCAAATTTTTCATCTTCTAAATCATTGTTTTTCCAAATTTTTTCAAGTGAATAATGTTCCCTTGTTTCTGGTTTAAAAACATTCAAAATAATATCACCAAAATCAACTATTAACCAATCTGTAGAATTGACACCTTCAGTTGAAAGAATGTGAGTTTTATTCAATTTTACAATATTGGAAACAATAGAATTTATATGTCTTGAAGATGTTCCACTTACAATAATCATATAATCTCCCAAGGCACTTCTATTTTTAATATTTATAATTTGTATATCTTTTGCCTTAACATCTTCAAGATCTTTGACAATTTTATTAAGGAGAGTGTCAACTTCTACATTTACTTTCATTTTAATTTTCTGATAAATGAGGAGGATAAATGATTTTTCAAACCACTGATAAAAGTCCAACTTGGAGGTAAAATTGATTGTGACTTTGCCAAAAGAATATTTTTAATTCTTGCCTTCCTGAAAAAAAATAAAGCTTTACTTTTTGTTATATTAAAAGAGTAAGATGGTCTATCAAAAATTGCAATGGGAATATTATAAAATATTTTTTTCCATTCCTTCCACTCGTGAAAATTTTGAAGATTGTCAGTTCCCATTAGCCAAATAAAATTTTTATTCTTAAATTTAGTTTTTATATATAAAATTGTATCGATTGCATATTTATTTTTGTCCTCTCTAATCTTGAGTATTTTAATTCTTCTAAATTTTATAAAGTTTTTTACTTGCTTAAGTCTGTAATTGTAACTATTACTTTTTTTTTTTAAAGGATTTTTATATGTAACTATCCACCAAACTTCTTGCAAATTTAACCTCATCATTGCGTATTGGCTTATAAACTTATGTCCATTATGAGGGGGATCGAAGGATCCACCTAGAATTCCAATCATTTTCCTAGAAGATTTGTTCAAATTATGGTCTAACTTGTCCTTTCCCTCTCACTTTATATTTAAAACTCGTAAGTTGAGCAACCCCTACTGGTCCCCTTGCATGCACTTTTGAAGTTGAAATTCCTATTTCCGCTCCCATTCCAAATTCACCACCATCTGCAAATTGTGTCGAAGTATTGTGCATTACAATTCCGCTGTCTACGTTATTTAAAAAAAATTCCGTGGCTTTCTCATCATTAGAAATAATCGCGTCTGTGTGCCCAGATCCATAATGATTTATATGATGAACTGCTTCTTCTACTCCCTTATTGACTGTTTTTATGGACACAATTTTATCCAAATATTCTGTTTTCCAATCTTCTTGTTCTGCTTTAATTACTATTGAGTTGCATTCTTTAACAAATTTATCTCCCCTTACCTCACAACCCGAGTTTGACAAAGATTTAATCAATCCTGGTAAATGAGTTTTCACCACCTCTTTATCGCAAAGAATAGTTTCAGTTGCCCCACAAATTCCGGGTCTTCTCATTTTTGCATTTAATGTGACGTTTTTACTTATTTCCTTGTCAGCAGATTTGTGAATATAGGTATGACAGATTCCGTCCAAATGTTTAAATACGTGAACTCTACTTTCATCCGACACTCTTTCAATAAGAGATCTTCCTCCTCTTGGGATAATTACATCAACATATTTATCCATTTTAATTAAAGATCCCACCGCCAATCTATCTTTTGTGGGAATATTCTGCAAAGTTCCTTCGGGAAGTTGAAATTTTCTAAGCGATTGATTGATTATCTCTACTATCTTTGATGAAGAATAATAACTTTCACTTCCTCCTCTTAAAATAAGTGGATTACCAGACTTCAAACACAAGCCCGCTGCATCTGCAGCAACGTTGGGCCTTGATTCATAAATCACGCCTATTACACCCAATGGAATTGATACTTTTTGTATTTTAAGACCGTTTGGTCTTTTCCATTCTCCTAAAATTTTTCCAATTGGATCATCCAATTCTGAAATTTCAACCAAGCCTTTGCAAATACTATCAATTCGGTTGGAATCTAACATCAATCTATCAAGCAGTGACGAATTTAATTTTTTTTTATTTTCTTCGATATCCATCGAGTTATGTTCAATGATAAGTTTTTTATTTTTTTTTATATTGTCTGCTGCATCTAATAAAACATCATTCTTTTTTTGAGCGGAAAGTAAAGAAATCTTTAGGGAAGCTTCCTTGGCCTTAATACCAATTTTTAAAACTTCTTCTTCAATTTGTTTTTGTTTATTCATTTAAAGTTAAATAATCTCTGTGAACTATTTCATTTCTTCCATCATAACCCAATGATTTTTTTATTTCCGATGTTTTTTTACCTAATATTTTGGAAAGCTCTGAAGAATCATAATAAGAAACGCCTTTTCCAATTTTTTTTCCATTTTGATTTTTAATATTTATTATATCACCTTTAAAAAATTTTCCAGATATTTTTTGAATACCACTTGGCAAAATACTTGCACCTTTTGAAATTGCGTCAACAGCTCCATTATCAAGAAAAATATCTCCTTTCATTTTAATAGTCCCAGCTAGCCATTTTTTAAAACCTTTATCATTATTTATTTTTCCTTTAAATACTGTTCCAGTCTCTTTTTTTAAATATTCGCTGATTGGGTTTTTTTTTGTTCCTCTACAAATTATTGTATCGCAACCAGATTCAGAAGCAATTTCCGCAGCCTCTATCTTCGTAAACATTCCACCAGTACCATGATAATTTGTTTCCGCGCTTGCCATATTAAATATTTTCTCATTAATTTTCTCTACTTCTCTAATAAGTCCTGCATGCTTATTTTTTTTTGGATTTGCAGTGAATAATCCGTCAACGTCACTGAGAAGTATAAGAACATTTGCATCTATTATCTGTGAAACTCTGGCAGCAAGTCTATCATTGTCACCAAATTTTAATTCATCTACTGCTACAGAATCATTTTCATTAACAATAGGAATTACGTTGCATCTTAACAATTCAAAAATAGTTTCTCTTGAGTTCAAACTTTTTTTTCTGTCCTCAGTGTCAGAATAGGTGAGAAGAATTTGTGCTACAGCTAACTTTTTCTTTTCAAATGTTTTTTTAAAATTATTCATAAGAATTGCTTGTCCGCAAGCTGCGCAAGCTTGCTTTTCGTGAATTCGAAGCTTTTTTTTTTCTATATTTAAATAAATCTTACCCAATGAAACTGAACCGGACGCAACAATCAAAATATCAATATTTTTTTTTCTGAGAAATATTACATCTTCAATAAACTTATCCAACCATTTTGAATTAAATTTATTATTTGAAAATAGCAAGGACGATCCTATTTTTATTACAATTCTTTTTGCATTTAAGATTGAAAAATTATTCATTAGATTGAGTTCACACAAGATTTTTTTAATTCTTGAATTCCTAAGTTTGTATGACTTGAAATTGCAATAATACTAGAAGATGTTATTTTCTTCAGCAATGTTATTATTTTTTTTTTATCTTTTTCTTCAATTAAATCACATTTACTCAAAAGAACGATTTCTTTTTTTTTTAAAGTCAAAGGATTGTAAGCTTTAATCTCATCTCTAATTATTTTATAACTACTAGCTATTTCATTAAAATTATTAGTTGATACATCACAGACATGCAAGAACATTCTACATCTTTCAATGTGTGCAAGAAAATTAAGTCCTAGTCCTACCCCATTTGCTGCTCCTTTTATCAATCCTGGTAGGTCAGCAATTATGATATCTTTTTGGTCACTTCTATAAACACCTAATTGTGGTTTTAAAGTGGTAAAAGGATAATTTGCTATTTTAGGATTTGCATTCGATAGTTTCTTTAGAAGAGTTGATTTACCTGCATTTGGAAGTCCTACTAAACCTATATCAGCTATTAATTTCAACCTTAGCCAAATCCATTTATCTTCACCTTCAATGCCTGTGTCGAACTTTTTCGGAGCTTGATTTGTTGAAGATTTAAATCTTGCATTTCCTCTTCCTCCTATTCCACCACGAATCAAAAGGAACGAATCCAACTCTTTTGTAAAGTCTTTGATAACTAAACTTTTGTCTTCTGATAAAATAACTGTCCCTACTGGGACTTCGATTATTAGATCTTCTCCACTCGCTCCAGTTCTATTTTTACCTGAACCGTCTTTGCCTCTTTGAGCCTTAAAATGTTGTTTATATCTAAAATCAATTAATGTGTTGAGATTTGAAACAGCTTTAAAAACAATATTTCCTCCACTTCCACCATCACCTCCGTCTGGTCCTCCGAATTCAATATACTTTTCTCTTCTAAAGCTTACACAGCCTGAGCCACCATCACCTGCCTTTAAGTAGATTTTGGCTTCATCTAGAAACTTCATCGAATAAATTTAAGTTTATTTTTTTTGATCTACACTTACGAAAGATTTGTTTCCAGATTTTTTTTTAAAAGAAACCACTCCTTCTTTAATAGCAAATATAGTGTGGTCTTTTCCAATAGAAACATTTTTTCCAGGATGGTACTTTGTTCCTCGTTGCCTGATTATAATATTACCGGGTACGACAACTTCCCCTCCAAACTTTTTGACACCTAACCTTCTTCCTGCGCTATCTCTTCCGTTTCTTGTGCTACCACCTGCTTTTTTATGAGCCATTTGATTCTCCTTTAGTCGGTTTAACTTTATCTTGAGATGAGCTTAAATTTTTCTCGGATGAAGAGGGATTATTTGCGATTTTTATTTCTTTAATTTTCAATAGTGTAAGATCTTGCCGATGACCAATCTTCCTTCTATAATTGTGTCTTCTTTTTTTTTTGAAGACAATAATTTTTTTGTCTCTTATCTGCTCTATTACTTGGCAAATAATTTGAATTCCATTGATTAATGGTGATCCAATTACGGTTTGACCTCTATCATCTTTCATAAAAATCACTTTATCAAAAGTAACGGAGTCATTTTTTTTAAGCTCATTGATCTTTGGAAGTTTTAAAAAATCTCCAATTTTAGCTTTGTATTGCTTACCCCTATTTTCAAATATAGCTATCATAACTTTATCTAATTTTCCGATTTTTACTTTTTAATTTATATTTGTTATGAAATTTTTGTCAATTCATTACTTTAAGTAATTTTTGTTGTTAAATTTATTTATTATGTTATTAAATTTACATATTGGTGATTCATATGAACGAAATAGTCATAACTACAGCTAAAAGGCTTCCCATTGGAAAGTTCATGGGCAGTTTATCAAACTTTTCAGCCCCTCAGTTAGGAAGTTCAGTTATCGATTCAGTAATCTCGGAGTCAGGAATTTCAAAGGATCTTATAGATGAAATTATAATGGGACAAGTTTTAACTGGTGGGTCTGGACAGAACCCAGCAAGACAAGCATCCATGTTGTCAGACTTACCTGAAAAAGTAAGTGCTCTTACAATAAACCAAGTTTGTGGATCTGGTCTGAGATCAGTTATGATAGCTTGTCAATCAATATTATCCGGTCAAAGTGAGATTGTGATTGCTGGAGGTCAGGAAAGCATGTCAAATGCTCATCATACAATAAATATAAGAAATGGACTAAAAATGGGTGATGGTAAAATTAAAGATAGCATGATTGTTGACGGACTTTGGTGCGCTATGAATAACTATCACATGGGAACTACAGCAGAAAATATTGCGGAGAAATTTAATATATCTAAAGAGGAACAGGATAAATTTGCAACAAACTCCCAAAATAAGGCTGAAAGTGCACAAAAGAATAATTTTTTTAAAAATGAAATTACTTCTATTACAATTTCATCAAAAAAAGAAGAAATTTTATTTGAAACAGATGAATTTCCTCGACATGGAACTACTTTTGATAAATTAAGTTCCTTAAAACCTGTCTTTGACAAAGATGGCACTGTAACAGCAGGAAATGCGTCTGGATTAAATGATGGAGCGGCAGCAGTGTTAGTTATGAAAAAAGAAAAAGCCAACGAGTTAGGACTTAAACCACTTGTAAGTATAGTATCATCTTCAACAATTGGAGTTGATCCTTCGATCATGGGTATTGGCCCTGTTCCTGCTGTAAAAAAAGCTTTAGAAGAAGCTAAATGGTCTATCGAAGAACTTGACTTGATCGAGGCAAATGAAGCTTTTGCAGCTCAATCTTTAGCAGTTTCTAAAGAACTCGATTGGGATATGAATAAAGTTAATGTGAGTGGAGGAGCCATTGCATTAGGTCACCCAATAGGAGCATCAGGAACTAGAATATTAGTCACTTTAATTCATGAACTAGAAAGACAAAATAAAAAAAAGGGAATTGCAACTTTGTGCATCGGTGGAGGTCAAGGAGTTGCAATGTGCGTTGAAAGAAAATCATGACAAAAATAGCAATTGTTACAGGAGGAACCAGAGGGATAGGTGCCTCAATTTCCAAAAAATTAAAGTCATCAAACTTTAAAGTCATTGCTAATTATACAAGTAATGACGATGCTGCGGAATCTTTTTCAAAAGAAAATAATATCGAAGTAATTAAGTGGGATGTTAGTAATTATGACGAATGCCAAAAATTCGTTGACAAAATCTATGAGGATAATAAAAATATTGACATTCTTGTAAATAATGCAGGTATTACAAGAGACGCGCCCCTTCATAAAATGAGTAAAGATAACTGGGAAAAAGTTATTGACGTTAACTTAAACTCGATCTTTAATATGACATCATTAGTAATTAATAAAATGAGAGAGAATAGCTTTGGAAGAATAATCCACATTTCTTCTGTAAATGGACAAAAGGGGCAGTTTGGTCAAACCAATTATGCAGCAACAAAATCAGCCCTTATCGGTTTCTCAAAGTCTTTAGCACTTGAAAGTGCAAGTAAGGGTATAACTTCGAATGTAATTTGTCCTGGTTATATCAATACGGAAATGGTCGCAGCCATCAGAGAAGACATCTTAAAGTCCATTATCGAAACAATACCAAATAAGAGATTGGGTGAAGCTGATGAAGTCGCAGGAATGGTAGATTATCTTGTTTCAGATAAAGCCAGCTATGTAAATGGCTCTACCTTTTCTATAAATGGTGGCTTATGGATGGATTAAAAATTATCTTTCATTATCCTAATCTTTTTGAAATTTTCTACATTTGAAATATTTTCAATTTTTATGGAATCTAAATACTCCTGGTTGTCAAATTTCATAAATGGATTTAGCTTTTTTTCTTCTTCCAGCGTCGCGGGAATTGTAGGTTTTGATTCAAACCTATCTCTCTTAATATTTAATATTTTCTTTTTTAATAAGTAATCTCCTGGGTCAAGAAACTCTGCAAATTTTGCATTAGATTCTGTATACTCGTGTCCACAAAATATTTTTGTACTATCAGGTAAAGAACGAATTTTCAAAATAGATTCTGTCATTTGTTCGTATGAACCTTCAAACAATCTTCCACAACCAAGAGAAAAAATTGTGTCTCCACAAAATAAAAAATTTTGATCCTTAAAATAAAAGCAAATATGCCCAATCGTATGACCCGGTGTATCAATTACTTTAAATACACTTTCACCCACATTAAATTCCTCACTATTTTTAAGTTTCACGTCTATTCCAGGAATTCTATTTTGATCATCGTGACAACCAATAATTTTACAGTTATACATTTCTTTGAGTTCTTGATTTCCTCCAACATGATCTTGATGATGATGAGTATTTAAAATGAAGTTAAGATCCATTCCTCTATTTTGTAATACATTAACTATATCCTTTGCAACTGAAGGGTCGATGCAGCCTGTAATATTAGTGTTCTTATCAATAATTATGTATGAGTAGTTATCTGATAATAACGGAATTTGAATTATTTCTATCATATCTCATCCTTATCAATTTTTATTCTTTTTTGATACACAAAAAATTACTTGATACGCTAATAAATTTGAAAAGTAATTTGTCTTCATTTCAATTCCTTTTTCGCTAAGACACATAAATTTTTCTATTATTATATTATTGTTCTTACAAAATATTTGGAAATCCTTACATGAGCATAAATGTATATTAGGCGTATCAAACCATTCATATGGAAGGATATCATTTTTTGGCATTTTTCCTTTTAACATTAAATCCTTCCGAACTTTCCAGTAGCCAAAATTGGGGAATGAAATTATTGCTCGCCTTCCGATCCTTATTAAATTTTTTATAACTTTATCAGGAAAAATCATAGCCTGTATTGTTTGGCTTAAAATTACAGTACTAAATGCATCATCAGGATAGTCATCTAAATCATAATTAGCATCTCCTTGAATAACTGAAAGTCCCTTCTTAACACAATCATTCACTCCAGATTGACTTATCTCAATTCCTCTGCAGATAGCTTTTTTTGTTTTTAAAAGAAAATCTAAAAGATTTCCACTTCCACAACCCACGTCTAATATTTTTTCTTTATTATTTATCAACTTAGAAATTACGAATAGATCTTTTCTTAAATTTTTTCTCATATTTCGTGCTTTCCTATCTGTCCCTGTATAAAACCTTTGAGTGTTGCGTGAAACTCTGGTTCTTCTAAAAGAAATGCATCGTGACCTTTGTCTGTTTTTATTTCAACAAAACTCACCATTGAATTTGAACTATTAAGAGATTTAATTATTGTTTTCGTTTCTGAAGTTGGAAACAACCAATCAGATGTAAATGAAAAAAAACAAAAATTTACATTTGAATTTTTAAAAACTTTTGAAAGTCCGCCTTTTTTAACTGACAGATCAAAATAGTCCATTGCTTTTGTTATATAAAGATAACTGTTAGCGTCAAACCTTTCTACAAATGAAGTTCCCTGATGTTTTAAGTAACTTTCAATTTGAAAATCTGTATCAAAATTAAAAGAAAAGAAATCACTATTTTGAAGATTTCTTCCAAATTTTCTTTGTAGCGCACGCTCTGATAAATAAGTTATATGAGCTATCATTCTTGCAACTGACAACCCACCTTTAGGCTCCTTTCTTGTCTTATAATAGTTTCCTTTATTCCAGACTGGATCAGCCATAATTGCTTGTCTTCCAATTTCGTGAAATGCAATGTTTTGAGCAGAGTGTCTGTAAGAAGTCGCTATAGGAATTGCAACATTAACTTTGTTGCTGAACTTAGTTGCCCATTCTAAAGTTTGCATACCACCCATAGAGCCCCCGATTACAGCAAATAACTTTTTGATGCCTAGAGCTGAGACTAGTTTTTCTTGTACTTTAACCATATCTGAAATCGTAATGACAGGAAATTTTAATCCGTAATTTGTTTTAGTTTGAGGATTAATTGATGAAGGACCTGTACTTCCCATGCACCCTCCTAAAACATTACTGCATATTACAAAAAAAAAGTTCGTGTCAATAACTTTACCTGGACCAATTAAAATATTCCACCAGCCTTGTTTTTTTGTAAGTGGGTTAACTTCTGAACAGAACTGGTCACCAGATAAAGCATGGCATACCAAAATCGCATTAGTTTTTTTTTTATTCAAAGTTCCATAAGTTTTAAAAGCAACTTCACATGAATCTATATATTCTCCAGAATCAAGTTTAATTGGATTTTTAATTTGTAATTTATCAATTGGAATTAAAGATTTCATTTACTTTTATATTAATTTATTTGACTTAAAACGCATCATAACTATGTTGATTAAGTAGTCAAAATAATTTTATTTTGAAAGAACAAGTTTATGGTTAGTTTGAATCTTAAAGACATAGTAAAACCTTCTATAAATGAAATAGAAAAGTACATTCCGGGTGAATCATTAAGTACTAAAAGTAAAGAAAAAATATCCAAACTTTCTTCAAATGAGTCGCCTTTTAAAATTCCAAGAAAAGTAATAAATAAAGTAAATAGTTTAGTTCTGTCCTCAAACCTTTATCCTGATGGTGATTGTAATCAATTAAAGAATCAATTAGTAAAAACTTTCAATTTAAAATTTAAAAATATAATTTGTGGAAACGGATCAGACGACGTCTTGTCTGTAATAGCGCAAACTTTCTCAAAAGAGGGCGGCGAGGTAATTTGTAGTGAATTTGGGTTTACCTACTATCCAATAATTGCAAGAGCTTCTGGGTGCAAAGTTGTTATAGCGAAATCAGATAAACTAAAGATTTCATGTGAAAATATTTTGAAAAGTATAACTAAGCTAACCAGAATAATTTTTATAGCAAACCCAAATAATCCAACAGGAACAATTATTTTTAAAGAAGAACTGTTTAACTTTTTAAAAAATGTACCTGAAAATATAATTGTGGTTTTAGATGGTGCATACTCTGAGTTTATAACAGACAGAAGGTATACTGATGGCATTGAGTTAGTTAATGAATTTCCAAATATTATTGTTACGCGAACCTTCTCAAAAATTTTTGCTTTGGCTGGGCTTAGGTTGGGTTGGGCATATTCAAATGAAAAGATAATTGATCTTTTGGAGAAAGTGAGAGGACCATTTAATGTCAATACACTATCTCAGAACATAGGCACTCAAATATTGAAGGAAAAAGAGTTTTTGAGAAAGTCAATAATTCACAATGATAAATGGAGAAAGATTCTGCCGACTGAAATAAAAAAAATTGGTCTTGAGTCATATGAAAGTTTTGCAAATTTTGTTCTTATAAAAGTTGATGAAAAAAAATACTCGAAAGCAAAAATTTTAAGTTTTTTAAAAAAAAAAAAAATCTTGGTAAGAGATTTAAGTAATTATGGGATGAAACATTTTTTTAGAGTTTCAATAGGCTCCACAAGTGATCTAAAAAAATTCTTAAAAGAGCTAAGAAATTCAATCAACACTAAAAATGCATAAAGAAATCACAATTATAGGTCCTGGACTAATTGGAGCTTCACTGGGACTTGCTTTAAAAAGAAAAAAAATATGTAAAAAAATTATTGGGATTGACACATCTAAACAAAATCTTCGTTATGCTTATTCAATCAAAGCTATTGATGAAAAAAGAGAGAAAATAGATAAAAGAATAAAAAAGAGTTCTATTATTTTTATTTGCACTCCAGTAAGTTTGATAGACAAAATTATATATGAATTGTCAGACTATACAGAAAAGAATCAAATTATCTCAGATGTCGGATCTGTGAAAAATATTTTTGAAAAAAAGACTCTAAAACTTAATGATAAAAAATTTTCTTTAGTTCCTGGTCATCCAATAGCTGGAACAGAACATTCTGGTGCCAAAAATGCTTTTAACAATCTCTTTCAGAACAAGTGGTGTATTTTAACCCCAATAAGTGATAATAAAAAATCAATACGAATTGTTAGTGAAATTTGGAGAAGAATAGGAATGAAAGTTGCAACAATGAAAGTAAATGAACACGATAAAATTATGTCCATTACTTCTCATTTACCTCATCTAATAGCATTTACAATTGTGGGAACAGCTTTTAATCTTAACATAAAGAAAAAAAATGAATTAATAAATTTTGCTGCGGGAGGTTTTAAAGATTTCACAAGAATAGGTTCATCAGACCCGAAAATGTGGACTGATATTTTTCTGAAGAATAAAGAATTTTTAAAAGATACTCTTTCACTCTTTTTAAAAGATATAGAAAAAATAAAAAAGCTAATAGAAGATGAAAAATATTCCCAAATATTTAGATTACTTCAAAGAACTAAAGAAATAAGAAATAGTATTATAAAAAAAAGAATATGAAATTATTTAGTGATAATAATAGTTTTCAAGTGTTGTCATTACTTTTTTTTTATTATCTTCTTTATCTATAAGAGGGAGGATCTTTACAATAATTTTACCTTCCCTTTTATTAAACTTTTTATTAATCCAATACTTACCAGAGTTAAGTTTGATTGGAAGAATTGGTAGATTAGCAAATTTATGAATAGCAAAAACACCTGAATTTAATTTTATTCTCTCTCCAGGCTTTATTCTTGTTCCCTCAGGAAAAATGACAAAAATACAATTATTTTTTGAGATTAATTTTTTAACAGATTTTAGTAGAATCTTTAGTGAATCAAATGCTTTATCTCTTTTCACAAATATAAATCCAAGCTTTTTGAAATACTGAGAAAATATTGGAATTTTCTTTAATTCATATTTAAGTATAAAAATTGAGCCTGGAAAAAGAGAACCAAGAAAGAAAGTTTCCCATGCTGATTGATGGTTACTTGCTACAACAAAAGAACCAGATTTAGGGATATTTTCATAACCTTCTATTTCATATTTGATTCCGAGAATTAATTTTGAAAGTTTTATAACCGATTTTGTCCAAAAAGTTGAGAGTATTACAACAAAGTTTCTAGTAAAGAAGTTGACAGGTGAGAAAATTAAGAAATAAAAAATTGTTCCTATATAAAAAAAAATATAAAAGGTAAAGCTTCTTAAAAATCTCATATTAAAGAAATTATAGTATAAATGACTTTAAAGTATTCTAGAAATATCAACTTAATGTGGAAGAAAAGGTTACTATCAACTTTAATTTTATCTTCTGCGGGGGAAAGAAAAATTTTTTTTTTTTTAACAATATTGTTAAATATTACATAACCTCTAGGAAGGTGGTAGTAAGAGCTTACCAAAATCAGATTTTCAATTTCTGGCTTCTCAACCAACCAATTTTTTACTTCAAAAGCGTTCTCAAATGTACTCGTAGCATTTTTATCATAAACCACACAGCAGTTATGGTTGAATACTTGTCTTTCAATCTGTTGTTTTATTTCCAACTCCGACTCGTGAAATACACCCGAAATAAATAAAAAACTACCATGATTGTTTTTGTACAGATCAATTCCTTTTTGAATTCTTCCTTTTCCACCTGTTAATACAATTATTGCTGAGTTATATTTACTTGATATTGAATCGGTAAAATAATATTTCTTAGGAAAAGTATTAAAGATTAATATCAACCACCAAATCAAAGTAATAATATTGATCGAAACTAAGAAAATTAAAATCTTTCTAAAATTTATCAAAAAATCTTTTCTCAAAAAAATAAAACAAATAAGACATTAAAAAAAATAATAAAACAATTAAAAATGTCACAATAAATAGTATCAGTATAATGAACGTCGTTACATTTATTTCTATAAAAAATGAAGAATTAAAAAAATCAAAATTTACACCGAATAATTTCATTAACAGAGTACTTAATAGATAAACAAATATTGTGCTAAGAATGGCACCTGGAACTATTTTTTTAATAATGCTCTGTGAAATATTTTTTGATAAGTCAAAACTACTGGCTCCCATGATCTGCAACATCTCTAAAAACTTATAATTACTAATTAAAGCAGCTTTGACAATATTCATTACTAAAAAGGCAAACAGCGTAATTATTACAAGAAACATCATAAATATTATAAGTTTAATTCTATTTACAAAAGATGAAATTTCAAAAAGCTGATCTTGATGAGAGTACTTTTCTATTAATCTATTTTCTGAAATACTTATCACAGACGCATATACTTCATCTAAAATAAATTTATCATCTGTAACAATTTGAAAAATGAATGGTAAGCTTAATCCGGACATATCGGAAAGATTTGTCAAGCCCAAACTATCTTTAATAAGGTTACTTTCAATTACATAAAATTCAATCTTCTCTGACTTTGCTGAGAGATAATTTGTGATTCTTTCTGTAACATCAAGTGGTATTTTTTTTTCATCAATCGAATTACTAATTATAAACGTAGTTTTTTTTGATTCTAACTCTAGCCAATTACTGGAAAACTTATAAAAATTGAAATAAACAGCTATATGTATTGTTATTAAACTTATAATAATGAATGATATACCGTGAAAAAATTTTTCTTCTTGTTTAAGAAGAGTCTTTTTTATAATTTCTTGAAAATATATCATAAGTTTTTAATTCAATTCCAAGATTTTGTGAGAACTCTTTATATGCGGGTCTTTACTTGAAGTAATTATAATTGTTGACCCTAATTTACTTAAAGACTCCAACAAGTAGAAAATTTTTCTCTTGGACACCTCATCTAAGAAAGTTTCAGGTTGGTCTGCAATTATAATGTTTGGATTATTAATCAAAGCTCTTGCAATTACTACCTTTTGTTTCTGACTATTTGATAGATTCATAATTTTTTCATTTTTGATGTCATCTAAGTCTAACCATTCTGAAATCTCATTCATTCTCTGAGTAAAACTTGTTTTTAGGTTTTGAATTTGACTCGCAAGCTCAATGTTCTGATAAACTGTAAAAAAGGGTATTAAATAATCGTTTTGAAGAATCACACCCATTTTTTTTCTATTTTCAATAATCTTTTTTTTTGACTCCTCTGTGATTTTCTTTCCATTTAAAAAAAGAGAACCTTTTGAAGGAAGTAACTTTAAATAAAATAATTTTAGTAATAAAGATTTACCCGTTGAATTCGACCCTTTTATTACAAAAAAGTCTCCACGGCAGATCTTGAGGTTAATATTTTCAATTTTCTTTTTTTTTGAAAAAATTGAGATATTATCTAAGAAAAAAATTTCGTTCATTATTAATTGTTTGAAAGAATAAATTTCTTTTTTTTAATAAATATTTCTTTAGCTGGCTTTCTCAAATTATATTGTGACGCCATACAAGAACTATATGCTCCAGTCGAGCATATTACAACTAAATCGTCTGTGTTTAATCTATGAATTTTCATTTTTTTAATAAAAACATCGCTTGTCTCGCATATGGGCCCCACAATATCGTAACTTTTCAGATTTGTTTGCCTCTTTTTTTTTACTGGAATAATTTTATGCTCTGCTCCATACAAAGCTGGTCTGATAAGGTTATCCATACCTGCATCTATGATAACAAAATCTTTATTGTCGCCTGATTTTGTTCGAATTACTCTTGACAAAATTATTCCAGAGGAACCCACTAAATATCTTCCTGGCTCAATTATTATTTCTAAATCTAAATCTGAAAATAATTCGTCAATTACTTGAGCATAAGATTTAATATCTAAAATTTTATTTTTGTCGTTGTATTTTATGCCTACACCACCTCCTAGATCTAACGAAGACACCCCAAAACCTTCACTTTTGAGTTTTAATATTTGCAATTTAATTTTTTTGAATGCTTTATAAAAAGGCTCTAGCAGTACAATTTGAGAACCAATGTGCATGGACAAACCTTTAATTTTAACAAATTTATTACTTTTGAACTTTTTAAAAATCTCTAAGACTTTCTTATCTGATATACCAAACTTATCTTCAGAGCGACCAGTTGATATTTTTTCATGGGTCTTTGCATCCACATCAGGATTTACTCTTAAGCATATATTTATTGTTCTATTTAATCTTTTACATATAATTGCAATTTCTTCTAATTCTTCAATACTCTCAACATTAATCTGTTTAATATTTTTTTTTATGGCAATTTCAATTTCTTTATTGGTTTTTCCTACTCCGGAAAAAACAATTTTTTGATTATCAACCCCATTTTTTAAAGATTTTTGCAATTCACCATTAGAAACAACATCTATACCACATCCAAGATTTGATAAAATTTTAATAATGTTACTATTGAAATTTGCCTTTAGAGCATAACAAATTAGTGGTTTAACTTTTTTAAAAGCTTTTTGTAATTCTATAAAATTGTGTTCAATTTGTGAAACTGAATAACAAAATAATGGAGTGTCAAATTTTTCCCCCAAATTTTCTAAAGCAATATCCTCCAAAAAAAGTTTATTTTTATTGTAGGAAAGAAATTTGTTATATTCTGAAACTTTAATCATTATTTGGATAATTTCTTGGGTAATCACTTTCAGGATATTTTTCTAAACTGGATTTTTTACCACAAGACATAAAGGATATTAAACAGAAAAAAATTATTAATTTAATAAAAGTTTTGTTCTGCATTAGATTTTTTTTTTGGCTCTTTTAATTGCTTTTAAAACTTGCTTAATATTTGTTCCACCATAAGAGTTTTTCCCAGAAACAGAGTTTTCTAAAGACACATAATTAAATATATCTTTGCTTATTTTGGGCTCTACAAGCTTAAATTCTTGCAACGTTAATTCACTCAATTCTTTTTTTTTCTTTTCCGCCATCAACACAATCTTACCTGTTATGTTGTGAGCTTCTCTAAAAGTGTAGTTTGTTTTTTTTACGATCCAATCAGCAAGATCTGTGGCAGTCATGTAACCCTTTTTTGAAAGATCATACATTTTAACCTTATTTATTGTTACTGAATTTATCATTTCATTAACAATATCTAGTAGCAAGTCAATAGTTCTGAAAGCGTCAAACAATGGTTCCTTATCTTCTTGAAGATCCTTACTGTAACCACTTGGAAGCCCTTTTTGTATAATAAGTAAATTTAATAGTGATGAATATATTCTCCCACATTTTGATCTAACAAGTTCAGCTGCGTCTGGATTTTTTTTTTGTGGCATTATTGAGGACCCTGTACACAGTTTATCTGGAAATTTTAAAAATTCGTAGGCACTTCCTGACCATATTATAAAGTCTTCTGATATCCTTGAAAAATGCATGCTTAATATCGATAACAAACATAAAAACTCTATCACAAAATCTCTATCGGAAACACTATCTAAAGAATTTTCAGTCGGTTTTTTAAAGCCTAAGTTTTTTGCGAGAGCTTTCCTATCAATTTCATAAAAGTTTGTCCCAGCTAATGCTCCAGATCCTAGTGGACACTCATTAATGTTTTCCAAAAGCTGTTTTGCTCTTTTTTTGTCTCTCTCAAACATTTCAAAAAAAGATAATAAATAATGTGCGTATAAAATGGGTTGAGCATTTTGAGAATGTGTAAAACCTGGCATTATGACATTAAGATTAGACTCCGATTTTTTAATAATTGTTTTTTGAATTTTTTTTATCTTATCTATTACGTTTTTTATTTTTTCTTTTGTCCACAACTTAACATCTGTGGCAACTTGGTCATTTCTTGATTTTCCAGTATGAAGCTTTCCGGCCAACCTTCCTACTCTTTTTCTTAATGCCATTTCAATATTCATATGGATATCTTCAAAATCATTGGAAAACTTAAATTTTTTTTTTTTTACTTCTAGGTGTATATCATCCAATGCAACATTTATTTTTTTTAACTCATTCATACTGAGTAT